>NZ_JAFUHT010000049.1 GCF_017468685.1 Methanobrevibacter sp. | reverse complement strand
AGAGTCCAGGTCTGCAGTGGTACCCCTGAACGCAACCGTGTGCAAAGGCAAATTGGCATTAATCGTATTGTTTTCAAGTACTGCATTTGGAGAATATTCCATCCTTATACCATAGACACGTCCTTCAGCACGGTTATCACCAGTGATGTTGACTGTAGTGTTGATTATTTTCAGGTTATTGATTAGTGAGTATCTGGTTCCCTGTGAATAGATTCCGTAGGCGCTGGTGTCACGTGTAGCGTTAAATTCAATGTTCACATTGCTTATTGTAGTGCCGCTTGCCTTCCAAAGGTCAATGGCCGCATAATCATTATCCTCATCGCTTTCAGTCAAACAGAGTGTCAGATTGTTCAATGTAACGCCGGTAGACTCAATGCTGAAAAAGGTGTTTTTCAATGTATGATTGTTGCCGTTTATTGTCACATTGTTTGCCCTGATTGTCAATATGCCAAGATCCTCCATATCCTCGGATATGAACAGGTTAGCATATGAGTAAGTGGACTTCAAGGTCCCCCTTACAAAATAATCATCGACGTTATCGCTTGTGATATTGAACACCAAATCCGGTGAGTCGGGTTCGGCTGAAAGCGTTTGAACTTCACTTTTAACGTTCAATTCGGTAGAATTCGCTGAAACAGAATCTGTAGTATTGTCTTCAGCCTGAACTGCACCCACCATGACAATCATAATCAATAATGACAACAACAGTATCCTAATAGGTTTTCTTATCTTTCTCACCTCCCACACATCTACATTATAAAACTATTTTAATAAAAATTAAAATACATTTAACAGTATGTTTAAAGTAAAATATATATTTTATTAAAATATGGTTTAATTCCCTTTTTAAGGCAAATCCCAACTGAAAATATTTAAATAAACTATCAATTAAATAGAGTATTGATTTAAAACCTGTGAAATAAATTAAAAAGAAAATAAAATAAATGATTTGAAAAATAAAAAACTGATTTTTGAAAAGGCAAATGGATTATAAGCACAACTTATCAAAAGAAACACCGCAATCAAAACGATCAATAACAATATTATGCATTTTCAAATTTGAGATTCTAACAACCGGCGATTTCTTTTTCATAACACCCTTATAAATATCCTCATACTTGCCGACAAAACAACACCTGAAATGCACAATTTCAAATTCAGAGCCTTTAAGAATATCTGCAATATGATTGCTTGTATGTTCCATTTTTCTTTTTATCACTTCCGGATTGCGCTTTCCTTTAGACAATTCACAAACAACAATTGTCAATTCATTGCCATTGGATGAAATAATAATTCAATCTGCAGAGTTTTTCAGATGCTTGGTCAAACATTTTTCAATCTCATCCCCGTCCAAAATAACATTATCCTGAGAAACATTGCTTATTTTACAATTATTCTCCTTACAGTTATTTGTAAAAATCTTATCAATCTTACAGCTCTTGTTTGAGTAGTATCTTTGAAGAAACTTCCTTATCACAATAAATCACCTCTTCATTGAATCAATGATGTCTACAGATTCATCATATAATTCATCAGTGATTTTAGAGAAATTCTCATCAACAAAACCTGTTTCATTAACATCAACCAAATCCGCTTCAAACAGATAATCAGATTCCTTTTTAAAGTTATATATTCTAATGTCTTCATGGTCAAGGACGTGTTTAGTGGAATAATTCAACTGATTTAATTTATCCTCATCGACCCCACCCAGTCTGATGAAATTATTAAACTGCTCCAGAATATAATCACTATGAGTATTCAATATTATATTCAATCCACGGTTGATTAATTCCACCAAATATTTAACAAGAATTCTTTGATTTTTTGGATGAAGATGATTTTCTGGCTCTTCAATGATTACAGTATCATTTTCTCTTGACAAATCAGACAAATATTTTATAAAAGGAGCCAATTCCTTTATTGATGATGAAACAGAATTGAAATCAAATTCCACATTGTTTTGAGTGTCAATGAATTTTATACCCTCATCAACATCCTTAAAGTCAAGAATGCCACCAAAAATTTCCACACTCATTTTAACAGCAATACTTTTAAAAAATCCTTCGCCAGAAGACTTATTATTCAAAAGCAATGACATCAATTCCTTATCTATTTTAGATGCCTTGAAATCACCATTAATCTGTTTAGATAAATTATCATTTAAATCATTAGATATTGCATAGCTTGAAGCAGGAATATAATAAGAATTACTTATCAAATTATAAATTAAAACCTCCGATATGATTCCATAAATAATTGAAGGAATATACTCATTTTTAATGGTATTCAAATGCAATGCAATAGGATTCAAAGTAATCACAACATTACCATTTTTTCTTGAAACACCCAATATCAAATTCTCATTTTCAATTTTAATCTCCCCAATTGCATCAAGCAAACCATCCACTACCAAATGATTATTTTCATTTCTAAAATGAATGCCATTAAATTCCAAATTAAACGAATCATTCAAAACCACATTATTAAGATTATCCAGGGAACTGTCAAAATTACTTTTCAGCTTATTTTCAACTGATTCTGTGTAAAATCTACCGACACCTAATTCAAGCAACCTGTTAAATTTATCACTCGGAAATTCAAAAGACATTTCAGAAAAATCAAAATCAGACCCCAAATAATTTATAAAATTCTCATTAAACTCATTGAAAAGGTCGCCATCCCCATCAAGCAAGTACTCCAAAGATTTGACTGAATTAAGTTGAGAATCAATATTCCGATTAAATGGATTTAGCAACGAATGCATTAAAAGAGTAGCATAAGACTTACCCGAAGCATTAGGTCCGACAAAGATGGTCAAAGGAGCAATGCTAAAATCTGCACTTTTGATTGGACCGAAATTTTTAATCTTCAAATCATTAACCATACCATCACCTCCAATCATTCATGTAAAAAAATATTTCACTGAATTACAATTTATAACTTATTGTTTAAATAATTTCGCTTGCAAATGAAATCAATTTTACAAGTTCAGACAACTTTTGCTTAAAAGATAGTATAATAAATTTATTAATCAAATAATTAAAAAATAGAACAAAATAATGCCCGAAATAAAATATAAATTAATATAAAAAAATAAAAAAAGAAAATAGATGAGTTATTCATCTATTTTTTAACTTTAATTTTAACTTTTTTACTGCTTGCCTTATAGTTCTTGTTTCCTTTGAACTTAATAACAGCCTTATAGGTACCTTTTTTCTTCAAGTTCTTAATCTTAAAGGTAGCCTTACCTTTATTGTTGGTGGTTGCCTTATAGGTTTTGCCCTTAACTTTCAAAGTAACCTTAACCTTCTTAAGGAGTGTCTTGCCAGATTTTAAAGTTATAGTATATTTCTTAACTTTAACTTTAGCCTTGAAAGTTTTCTTTTTAGCAACAATCTTGGTAGCCTTTTTAGTAACCTTAGTAGTTGGTTTGACCGGTTCTTTGATGTTTAAAGTAGTGTTTTGGGTGATTGGAGCATACTTGCCATCACCTGAGTATGAAACACTAATTGTGTGATCACCGGCAGCCAAATCAGCAACAGTAATGCTTGCAGCACCATCTTTTAACTCAGCAGTCTTGACAATCTTACCATTGTCAATATTGACTGTGAAAGTACCTGTAGCATCTTTTTCTAATTTGATGCTGAAGGTAGGTGATTTTGTGTTTGCTGGTACATTAGTACTGATTGCTTTATCAGCAGGAACTTCAACACCTTTAACGGTAGCAGTAGTGTTTGCACTGTCTGCATAGAAAGTTTCATCTTCAGTGAAAGTGGCATTGATGAAGTATTCACCTGCAGTTAAGTTAGTAAATGTAGCATTACCTTTACCTTCAACTACATCAACAGGTTTTGTGGTATTGCCTATTTTAACAAAGACTTCCCCATTGAAATCCTTATTAGCATTAACCATAACAACCAAAGGTTCACCATAAGTGATTGCATCAGCAGTAATTTTTAAGTTAACATCAAACTTGCCTACAAAGAAGTAAGTGTTGTTTTTAGTTGCATTATACTTATCATTACCTGCAAAGCTTACAGTAATGTTTTGAGGTCCATAAGGAGCATTGGTAATATTAAATACTAAACTACCATTAACAACCTGTTTAACTACAGGGTCAAGATTATTAATAGTTACATTAACATCCTCATTAATGTCCTTGTTCATGGTAACTGTAATAGTGACATTTTCATTAAGAACGGGGGTTGAATGAGTAATATTTAAAGTAGGATTGTTTTTCACAACTTTAAATTCAGCAGCACCCTCATGTTGATCTTTTATATTACTGATAGTAACTTTTTTGTAGTTTGCATCACCAGGATAAGTATACCAAATCCAATACTCATCTACAGGAATAGTTTCATTAAATACTATGGTTAAAACAGTGCTATTAATTTGAATATTTTGTTTTGCATTAACTGCATGGCCAGAGGTATTACGTGCAATACCAATAATTTCAAATTCTCCAGTAATATCTTCTGGCAAAGTAATTGTAACTACAACAGGATTACCAACGCCAATAACTGGATTAACTTCTACCTTAATATCTGGAGTAGCTTGATTAACAGTGAAAGTTTTGGAATCAGATGCTGCACCATAATTATTGTTACCTGAATAACTTACACTGAGAGTGTGACTTCCATAAGACAATTTTTGGTTGAATGTAGCATTAGCAAAACCATTAGTAACTGTAGCATTTACAGAATCAATAACAGTGCTGCCTTTTAAAAGAGTGAAAGTTACGTTTTCACCATTGATGTCCTCTTTTAAAGTAGCATTAACATATACTGCAGTAGCTCCGTAGATAATAGAATCTGTTGCATTAATTGTTAATTCCGGAGATTCTACAACAAGAATGTCAACAGGAGTTACCTCATCCAATACAACATTACTACATTGGATTGAAACTGGAATTTTGCCAGTTTTTGTTGGAGTATAAGTTAATTTATAAAGTCCAGTAGTTTTATCAAAACTAGTAGGAGCTACAGGTTCACCATCATCAACAATGAATTTAAATGCAGAAGAATGAATATGATTATTATTATCATCCAATAACTCAATAAAAATATCACTTTGTGTATTTAATGTTACTTGATTAGTTAAAACATTAAATGATACTTCAGAAACAATTTTTCCTCCAGAAATAGCAATAGAATTATTATTATTAAAAGTATTATTTTCTAAATAAATATTTGATCCACCATTAAATATAAAACTACTACTATCAGATTTTTTTCCAGTGAAATTTTCAACAATACAATTTAATAAATTTATGTCATTACAGTTGTTGTTCGCAGTTGAAATTAAACTATTACAGGTACAATTAATAAATTTACAATTTTTAAAAGTAATATTTGAGGTTCCATCAAAAATTTTAAAAATAATCCCTTTATTGTCTATGTTTTCAAAGGTACAATTATTAATCATAACATTTTTACAATTATATGATCCCATAAGATTATCAGACGAAAGTGGTACATCTGAAGTAAATTTTAGATTTTCCATGATGAAATTCTCACCACGCCAAAACCTTACTGTTTCGGTAGCAGCACTTTGTTTAACAAATTTTATAATCACTACATCGTTTCCATTAGGCCTAACAGTAATATTATTTTTATTATCTACACCAATCTCTTCATAATCCTCATCATACAATACCTCCCCACCAATCCTAAAAGATTTTATAGTATAAACTCCTTCATTAAGATAAAATACGGTGTTTTCTTTAGGATAAGTAGTATACTTATCTTTCCCGGGAACTAAATTCTCTTTAAGAATTTCATTACTTCCCATACCTAATAATTGATTTTTAAGAGAAATTTCTCCATTACGAGCATATACTCCATTCTGATTTAGGGAATATAAACTACTTGAAGACTCAGATACCGCATAAATTGTATCATCGGTCCCAATATAAACAATACCCTCATCAATTATTGGCGCTCCATGTATTGGTGAAGAAGCATTGAATGCCCATATTACTTCATTTTTCCAAGTTCCATCTTTAAATATGTTAATAACCCAAAATATTCCTGCATCATCACCAATATATAAATAACCATCACTACCAATAGTTAATGCAGAAGAAACAGGATTTACTTGAATGCTACGAACAATATTGCCTGAACTAATTGTTACACGATAAATAAATCCATTTGCTGAAACGGTGTACAAAATAGTATTTGCACTATTAATTGCTAAAGTAGTGCCAACAACATCTGATTCATTAACTGTGATATTTTTAACAACACTACCACTAGAATCTACACCACAAATGTGATTGTCACTAGTTAAAACATATATAATGTCTCCACCAACAACAGGTTTACCAACTGTATTAGTTAAAACAATACTGGAAGTATTTGTTGATAAATCTACACACATTAAACCATTTATAGTATTAACCCAGAGATAACCATTACGAACAATAGGTTGAGAAATCAAAGCACTAGAAGCATTATTAATTTCCAAAATACTTCCAACATAAGAATAAACATTATTCTCATACTTAATAACAGCTATCCAAGAATTATTATTCACACCATAAGGATATTCACTACTTACATAAATTGTATTTCCATCAATTGCAGGAGCATAATAACTAGAAGCCTGATATATATTACTAGCAGGTTGGATTTCACTACCAGTAACTGCATCAAACATGTAGAATTTATCCCATGCACAAGGAGCAACAAGAACACCATTATGTAAACCTAACTCATGGAAATAACCCCATTCAGATGAAACATTCCATAATAAATCACCATTAGTAATATTTAAACAATAAATCGCCTGACCATTAGGAACATATATTCTTTCACCACTAACAAGAGGAGTACCACCTAAAGCACCACTTAAACTAGCATTCCACAATTGAACACCATTAAAACTATCCGGAACAATAATGGTACCAGAAGACCCATTGGTATCGTTAGTTGTATTTTCTTCACCAGGAGTTACGTATTCACTAATATCATGGAAAACATTATTATTTCCAGGATTATGATTTAAATATTGAGTGTTATAAGCATATATTGATCCTGAAGCATTATTTACGCCCCAGAATTCATTATAATCATAATTTAAAAATGCTTTATTAGTTTTTTTAGCAGTGTAATAATATGCAATATCATTACCTTCACTACCTGTGTTGTTTACAAAATTTGAATAATTGACATTTAAAGTACCTGCACCACTAGCATAAATTGCACCGCCTCTGGCACTAGCATGATTGCATGTGAAATTACAACTATTCACATTAGCAGTGGCAGTACCCAAGGAAATTGCACCACCAGTACCACTAGATGCAACATTATCATTGAATCTTGAATTTTCAACACTAATAGTGCCTGCACCAAAGGAAATTGCACCTCCACTGCCAGAAGCAATATTACTATCAAATTCACAATTTTCAATAGTAACATAAGGTCTGCTCATATAGTAACTTGCAGCAATAGCCCCACCATTGGACCCGTGTGCCTCATTACCTGTGAAGTTAGAATCAATTACAGTCAAATAACTGTAAGAATATAATGCTCCACCGTTCCATCCTGCAATGTTATTTTTAAAGTTTGAACGGACAATAGTGGTATTAGCATTATAATGAGTATGTATTGCTCCAGCCCACCAAGCCGCTTCATTATTTTCAAATACAGAATCATAGACAATTAATTGACCACAGTTATTAATTGCACCAGGTTCAACGCTTGCATAATTGTCTTTAAAAGTTGTGCCTCTAACAGTCATATGGACCGCATTTACGCTTCCTGAATTGTAATTACTTACAGTACCATAACTTGTTGTACATTTTTCAAAAGTACAATTTGTAATGTTACAGTTACCTAAACTTAAATATAAAACTGCTTGGTGGTCACCATTTGCTGTAATGTTTTCAAAAGTACAGTTTTCAACTATATAATTACCATTTCCGTTAAATTGCATGAAGATGTTTCCACCACAATTTTGGAATTTAATGTTTTTCAAAGTTACAGTTACAGCACTAGTTGTATAAAAAGGAATGTTGCTGTAACTTGCAATATGATTTGAATCACTTCCACCAATATAATTGCCAGAAGATCCAATAACAGTTACACTACGAGTGAATTGTATTTGATTACCTGGTGCAAAACTTGAGTTAATATAAACAATATCCTTACTATTAACTGCACCAGATAATCCTGACCAACTATCAACAGTTGCAGAAGTTGGATCTGATAACAAATCACTCTCTTCAACAGCCAGATTATCATCCAATGATTCATCCACAGAAAGTACATCATCTGCATCATTAGATGACAAATCACTTATATCATCAATGTCTTCTGCAGAAACACAAGTGATTCCTACAAGAAACATGATGAAAACTAAAGAAATTAATATTTTATGACACTTCATATTATTTCTCCTTTATTCTCAAATATCAAAATCTAATGCAAAATAACCCCTTTTACATCAAACAATTAATTTTATCATTAGAAAAAAATTATCAAACCCCATAACCTTAATCAAATATAGTTGATAATTATTCTAATGAAATATTATTTATAGTAAAAAATATATAAAGTTATCCTAACTAAATATAAAACATATTGTAATTAAATATGTATCTGCAGAAAACATGATGGAGAAAAATAAAAATGAAATTGAAAAAATACATATTAATCATTCTAATTTTACTAATGTTGGCAACAATGACAAGTATACATGCAACAGAAAATAACACAAATATAAATGATATAAATGAAAACTTAACATCAATTAATGAAGATCAAAGTATCCTAGAAACACCACAAAACAACACAGAAACACCTCTCAAGATAAATGAAAATCAAGACCCCCCCTTAAGCTATTTGGACTATTCAAACGGGGCAGTATACAATACTCAATTAACATTAACAGTTAAAAATTCTTCATCATCAAGCACTACACAAAATGTTACAATTAACCTCCATTTAGACTGGGATTTATACATGTCTCAAAGCCATTATAACAAATGCCAAATACAAATTTATGAAAACAGTACAATAATTAAAACAATCAAGATTTCCGACCAGAATCTAGAATATATCGAAAATGCCCATCAAACATTAGATACTTCATTCGCTTACACAGTAAAAGATAAAACAGAATTACAGGCAACATTGCTTCAGATAAACTCCAATACATTAAGTTTTGAAGAACAAAAAAACATAAACCTGAACACTTTGAAAAACAATACAATACTCATCAACAATATTAATTACTCTAACGAAAATTGGACCAATCAATTGAAATACTTGAAAAAAGCAATAAATGATGCACCAACAAATAGTATAATCCATTTAAACAACATTACTTTCTTAAATGATGAAAATATAACGATTACTATTGATAAAAATATTACAATAATTGGTGAAAACTGTGTTATCAATGGAATGGAACATGGAACAATATTTAAAATAAACCCACAAGCAAAGGTTGCATTAATAAACCTCACTTTCACCAATATCCTCACTGATTACATAATAAAGAATCATGGAAACCTTAAAATAACAAATAACAATTTCAACAATAATATTGGAAGAATAATAATCAACAACGGAGAATTACAAGTTGAAAACACAATAATCAAAAACACTACAAAAACATGCAATAGCTTCACATTCAACATTGAAGATATTCCTGAAAATGGATTAATCTACAATACCAAAACATTAATATTGAAAAATACAACACTGAAAAACATTGAATTACACCAAATAACTACTAACAATAAAAATATAACATGGGATGGAGTAATTGTTAATAAAAACAAAATAATCATCAATTCCTCTAAATTCATAAATATAAACTTTAGAACAATATATAATGATGGAATTTGTGAAATAAATAATGCTCAATTAGAAAACATAACAGTATCCAACATACTATCCTACAAAACACAGTATATCCAAAGATTAGATAATAGTTTCACATCCATTTCCTATGAAAAAACAAGCAGATCTTTTGAAGGAGGAGCAATATACAATACCAATAACTTAACAATAACCAACACATCATTCAAAAATATTCAAGGCAGAAATGGCGGAGCAATATATAACACCAATGAATGTAGAATAAATGGCACAACATTCCATACAATAACTGGAAACAATGGAGGAGCAATATACAACACCAAACAAACCACCATAATCAACACATTTTTCAAAAGCATCACTGGAAATGACGGAGGAGCAATATACAATACCAACAACTTAACAATAACCAACACAACATTCCATACAATAACCGGAAGCAACGGAGGAACAATATACAATATAAACCAACTAAGTATTGAAAATTCAATATTCAATAACAGCCAATCAAAAGGAACAATCAGTGAAATGAAAAAGGGAGGTTCAATTTATACCACCGGAAAATGCAACATAAACAATTCCACAATAACAGAATCAAAAATCGTTACAGGTTATGGTGGAGGAATATGTAATGAAGGAACACTAATCATGAATAATACAATAATAAGCAAATGCAGTTCCACATCAGGATTCGCTCAGGGAGCAGGTACTGGAATACATAATAGTGGAATAATGACAATAAACAATAGTCAAATTATAAACAACACACCACACTACCCAATACATATAACAAAATATGTAGAACAACCCACTGGAGAGGTATTCACCTACATTACAAATGTGTATGCCGGAGTGATATCAAATAGTGAAACTGGAAAAGCTACAATCACAAAAACAATAATCAAAGACAATAAAATAACTCCCGGAAGTAATGGTAATTGGAAGGTATATTATGGAACTATTAAAAATAATGGGAACATGGAACTATCGGGATGTATCTTTGACAATAACACACCTGTGTGGAATGAACATTATGGAGGAGAGGGATCATTTAACATATACAATAATGGAAAGATAACTGTAATGTACAGTTATCTATTAAACACAGAAATTTATATTGGCTTTGATACTGCAAGCGGAAGACATTCCCCTCAAAGTTTCTTATTTAATATCGGAACATCAACAATAAACTATAATTTTTACTGCTTAAATCCAAGCAGCATCATAAAAAACGCTGAAACAAATTACTATTTCATTCCCTCATTTGAATATGAATACTGCCCAATCAAACTCAACGAAAACAAAAACATTACACTAACACTCGCTCTAACCAATGGAGTTGATAAAATTGAATTTAATGACTGGAACAAACTCTTAACACCAGGATTGAACGCAACAATAACAACAATCAACGAAAACGGAGAATATGTCAATATTACCCTCCTTTTAAAAGACAAATACACATTCAACTTCAACTACACACATATCAAAGCAATATACACAATATATGCAAACATCCTAAACCATAAAAACACTGCAATAGTTGATATAGGAAAAGAATACCCAGAAATGACCGTTACCTACAACAATATCACATACAATGACGGGAATAACATCACCTTCCATGTGAAAATAACTGGAAACACAACACCGACAGGAAACATAACATTAACATATAACAACAAAAAAGTCACACTAAACCTAACGGATGGTGAGTGCAACTACACAATAAATGAAACATTAAAACCGGCAAATTATACCATGAGAATAGACTACAACGGTGATGATGACTATTTTAGAGTTATAAATCAATATTATCCGTTTACTGTTCATAAGATTCCAACAAACATTACAATAACTGCTAAAGAAATCAAAGTTGATCAGAAGGGTGAGATAACAATAACAGTAGCACCGGATACTGCAATGTTAAAGGGATATTTATACTTAACTAAAGGAGATAAAGTTCGTAAATTCCTTGCAGACACTCAAGGATCAAGAACACTTAATCCTAAAAACTTTGAGGAAGGAATATGGAATGCTACCGTAATATTTGAAGAGGACGAATACTACCTCGGCGGAAGTGCAAGCACACTCTTCATCGTAAGCAGATACACAACAAACATTACTCTGTCAAGCAGAGATGTCAAGGAAGGTGAAGCCACAGCCACAGTAAACATCACCATCACTCCAGGTGATGTTAGAGGCGAAGCGATACTTGAAATCAATGGAGTCAATCAGACAATATTTATAAACAAAACCATTACACCGATTACAATTACAGACTTAAAAGAGGGAACATATCAAGTTAACATCTACTACTTGGGTGATAATAAATATCTTCCGTCCAATGCCACAACCACATTCAGCGTGGCAAGAATAACTTCAAAGTTAAACGTGGAGATAACATTCAATGAAAACCTGACCGGAATCATCCATATCCAAACCAACTACAGAAACTGCACCGGAGAAGTGGGAATATACATTAACAACGACCTGACAATATTGAACCTCACAGAGGGCGAAATCACCACCTCTGTCAAGTTCAAAAGAGGAACTAACTACATATACATCCACTACAACGGTGACAACTATTATTCAATAAGCAACTGGAGTGCCACAAAATTCCTAGACGGTAAACCACAGATGACACTTGAGACAACAACACTACTGTCAAATCAGGAAGGATATATCAGAATAATCCTAAAAGACATTGGAGAAAATCCTTACGAATACACTGACATCACATTGGAGTTCAACAACCAGACAATAACTTTAAAAACCGATGAAAACGGAACCATATACTATCCGGTAAAGGTGAGTGCAGGAACATACACCGCAAAAGCGACATACAACACTACAACAGTCACTAAAACACTGACTGTGAAAGTTCCTGTAAAAATCACTGTACAAATTCCAAACGTCAGCCAGGACGATGACCTGATGGTTTATGCAACATTGACCAGTGATGAAAAAATCAACGATAACGTCATACTTGAAATAAACGGCCAATACTACAAGGTCATAATAACCGATGGTGTGGGATCAAGAAACCTCGGCGAGTTTAAAACCGGCCAATACACATTCAATGCAATTTATCCAGGAACACAACTTTTAACATACGCAAACACCACCGGAACATTCAACGTTGCAAAAAACAACTACAAGATAACCGGAAACACTAACATAGTGCAGTACTATGGAGCCACCAAATACTACAAAATAAGACTCACCAACAACAACCAACCAGTAAAAGGAGAAATCATAAACATAAAAATCAACAAAAACACAGTACAGGTAAAAACCGACAGCCAGGGTTATGCAACACTAAAACTCAGTCTTAAAGCAGGCAAATACACTATCACATCAACCTATAAAAACATAAAGGTTTCAAACAAGATCACAGTAAAACCAACATTAATAACAAAAAACAAGAAAATCAAAAAGGGAAAAACACTAACATACACTGCAAAGCTTTTAAACAAAAACGGAAAGAAACTCAAAAACAAGAAAATAACATTTAAAATCAACGGAAAAAAATACAAGGCTAAAACCAATAAAAAGGAATAGCTAAAATCAAAGTCAAAAACCTTAAAAAAGGAAAATACAAAATCAAAACAAGTTATGGCAAACAGAAAAACACCAATACCATAACAGTCAAATAAACTACTTTAAATCCATCACCATCAATTAAATTTTTTTTATAACCTCGATTTTATTAATATCCCTCTTCAAAAAATGTTTAATTAATGAAATCGAAAATCAGGTAGAATGTTTACGTTAACACTGAAAATATTTTCCATTAAGAAATTGGTTATGAAAACCTCTATTGATTAATGAAAACATAAGAAACATAAGAATCATAAAATTTTTTTATGTTCTTTATGTTTTTATGAATATCCAAACTTGTTGAAAACAAAAAGCAAAATTTTATAATTGGTGATGACAATACATTATTCTATAAATTGTCCACGGAAAAGTGGTAAGTAATCGAAAATCCTATTTCTTACTTTTAGTTACTAAAACTATTAATGTTTTATACTATTTAAAGTTAGTTATTAATGAAATTATATTTTAGATAAATATTCATAAAACAGTTAATTATCCCAATTACCGAAATACCATATTCCATCTATTTTTCTAAAACTTGCAACAGTATTCAATGTCCATTTGCCATGAAGTCCATAAACACGAGCAGTCAATGTGACATCTGCAATTAATGTGGCTGAAGAATCATCATCATGAAGAATAGTAGGCTCTTCAATCACTGATTTGAAATAATTAAGTGTTCCATCCATCACCTCAGAGATGAATTCCTCTTTGGATTGTGTTTTTCCTGACATATGAACCAATTCATAATCATCCATAAGAATTTCATTTAACTTTTCATCATCCTTTAAAATCAAAGCCTTTTGAAACTCGATAAATCTATCCAATATTTCCTTATCAGCATTACTAAATGATTTTTCACAAATAACTTCTACACTCATACTATACTATTATAAATTAAAAAGTATATATTATTTAATGTATGAATGAATAGGTTGGTGATAATATTAGTAATATTCCAGAATTGAATTTAGAAAAAACTAAAAATGACATTGTGAACTTTATCCAAGCAAAAGTCGCTGAAGCCAATACTAATGGAGTTATTGTTGGTTTAAGTGGAGGAATTGACTCTACTCTTGCAGCATACCTTGCATGTGAAGCATTAGGTAAGGATAAGGTATTCGGAATCATTATGCCATCCACTACTACACCAACAGAAGACAAGCTTCATGGAATTACAATAGCACAGGGATTAGGTATTGATTATAAAGAAATAGCTATTGACAGCATTTTAAATGAATATTTGTCAATGACACAGCTTGAAGAATCAGAACTTGCTATTGGAAACCTTAAAGCCAGAATCAGAATGTCCATCATTTATTATTATGCAAATGCCAACAATTACCTTGTAAGTGGAACAGGTAATAAAAGTGAAATTCTAATTGGTTACTTTACCAAATACGGTGATGGAGCATGTGATATTGAACCTATTGGAGATTTATACAAAAATGATGTTTACAAATTGGCTGAATATTTAAATGTTCCACAGGAAATCATTGAAAAACCTCCAAGAGCAGGTTTATGGAACAATCAAACTGATGAAGAAGAAATTGGAATGAGTTACGATTTAATTGATCAAATTCTATATTCATATACTGAAAAAGATATGAAAAATGCTGAAATTGCTCAAAAATTAAATATTCCAATAGATGATGTTGATATGATTATTACAAAAGTTATCAGGAGCGAACATAAAAGCAAAGTTCCTGAAAGTCCTAAAAAAACAATAATTTAATGGTGATTTAGTGAGCGAAAATATTGAAAAGAAATGGCAGAAAAAATGGGCTGATGCAAAACTATTCGAATCAAACCCTGATGAGCGAGAAAAATTATTCTTAACCGTGGCTTTCCCATATCCAAGTGGAGCAATGCATATTGGTCACGGCCGTACATATACTGTGCCTGATGTTTATGCAAGATTTAAAAGAATGGAAGGTTACAATGTATTATTCCCAATGGCATGGCACGTTACAGGTGCACCAGTTATTGGAATAGCTGACAGAATCCAAAGAAAAGACCCTTGGACACTTGACTTATACCACAGAGTTCACGGTGTTCCAAAAGAAACATTACCAAAACTTGAAGACCCTGAATTTATCGTAAAGTACTTCTCAACAGAATATCATGAAGTTATGGAAGAAATGGGTTATTCAATCGACTGGAGAAGGGAATTTAGAACAATCGATCCAACCTATAAAAAATTCATAGAATGGCAAATAACCACATTATATGAAAAAGGATTGGTTCAAAAAGGAGAACACCCAGTTAAATACTGTCCAAACTGTGACAACCCTGTTGGAGACCATGACTTGCTTGAAGGGGAAGGCGTAGGTGTCAATGAACTTACATTACTTAAATTCACAATTGATGATAAAGTTCTAGTAACTGCAACACTCAGACCTGAGACTATTGTAGGTGCAACCAACATCTGGTTAAATCCTGATGTCGAATATGTTTTGGTAGATGCTGATGGTGAAAAATGGGTCATTACAAAAGAAGCTCACTACAACTTATCCAATCAAATCAAAGACTTGAATATAATTGAAGAAATCGATCCTAATGATTTAATCGGTAAAATGGCTACAAACCCATTTACAGGCGATGAAATTCCAGTTTTCCCAGCAAGCTTTGTAAGTGCATCATACGGTAGCGGAGTAGTATTTTCAGAACCTGCTGATGCACCGGCAGACTATATTGCTCTTCAAGATTTAAAGAAAAATGAAGAATTAATCAGCAAATACAATTTAGCAGGCATTGTTGAAAATGTTGAACCTATTCCTGTCTGTACACTTAAAGGATACGGTGAAATTCCAGCTGCCGATATTATTGAACGCTTAGGAATCACTGACCAGAACGATGAAAAATTGCATGAAGCTACAAATGAATTATACAAACAGCAACACAGTAAAGGTAAAATCATTGATTCCATACCTGATTTTGGTGGCATGAAAGTTCGCTTTGCTCGTGAAGAGTTAAAAGAGAAATTAATATCCGAAAATATGGCTACAATCATGTATGACTTTGCTGAAAGACCAGTAGTGTGCAGATGCGGTAACAATTGTGTGGTAAAAATCATGGACGACCAATGGTTCATGAAATACGGTGATGAAGAGTGGACTGAAAAGACTCTTGAGGTGCTTGAAGGTGAAACAGTCATTCCAAAAGAAATAAAAAACAATTTCGAGTATTACCTTAACTGGTTGGATGACTGGGCATGTTCAAGAAAAGTGGGACTTGGAACAAGACTTCCTTGGGACGACCAATGGTTAATTGAACCTTTAACAGACTCAACAATCTACATGTCATACTATTCAATTGCTAAATACTTACGTGACATGAATCCGGATGATTTAACAAGAGCATTTTTCGATAAAGTTCTTTTAAATAAAGATTCCGGCGAAATTACAGTTCCTGCTGAAAAGGTTAAAGAAATTCAGGATGAGTTCAACTACTGGTATCCATTAGATTGGAGATTGTCTGCAAAGGATTTAGTAGGAAACCACTTAAGCTTTTTAATGTTCCACCACAGTGCAATTTATCCTAAAGACAAATGGCCAAGAGGAACAGTCGTATTTGGTATGGGGCTTTTAGAAGGAAACAAAATGTCTTCCTCAAAAGGTAATGTCATTTTACTTAAAGATGCTATCAGAGACTACACTGCTGATGTTGTAAGACTTTTCTTAATGGCTTCTGCTGAACCATGGCAAGACTTTGACTGGAGAGAAAAAGAGGTTCTTGGAACCAAAAGAAGACTTGAATGGTTCCGTGAATTTGCAGCAAGAGTTGAAGAAATAAAAGGTTCCAAACTCGACTTAAGCAACATCGAAGAAGTTGAATTGACCCGTACTATTGACTTATGGATGATTAGTCAACTCAACCAACGTATTAAAAATGCAACTGAAGCATTAGAAGTGTTCCAAACAAGACAAGCATTACAGGATTCTCTATTCTTGCTTAAGAAAGATGTTGACCACTACTTATACCGTGTAAAACACATTATTGATAATGAAGACCCTGCAGTAATCTATGTATTGTCAACTGTTCTTGAAGCATGGATCAGGCTTTTAGCACCATTCACTCCACACACATCTGAAGAGTTATGGAGCACATATGGCGGTGAAGGATTTGTAAGTGAAGCATCATGGCCTGAAGCTGATGAAAGTTTAATCAGTCCGGTTATTGAAAAATCAGAAGGACTTGTTGAAAACATCATCAAAGATATTGCCCACATCAAGAAAATGGTTGGAGAAGAAGTGGAAAAAATCCATATCTACCTTGCCCCTGAATGGAAATGGGAGTTATATAAAATAGCTGACGAAGTTGGAAAACCAGATATCGGCCAGATTATGGGAAGAGCAATCGGTGCTAAAATCTACGATGATAAAAAGGAAATAGCAATGGTTGCTAAAAAAATCGGTAAGGAAATAACCAAAACTAGATACATCGGTAAAATCAACGAAGAAGAAATCCTTTCTGATGCACTTGACTACATCAAGGAAGAATGTGGCAATGAAGTTATCATCCATACTGATGATTCCTACGACCCACAAAACAAGGCGAGAAATGCAATGCCTTATAAACCAGCTATTTTTATGGAATAGGTATTCTATTCCATTATTTTACTTTTTTTGCCTAGATTATAGATATTGTTTTAAATAATAATAAAAATAGTAAATAATTATAGCTAAAATTAATTAAATATAAGCTATAATTTTCTTGCAAACATAAGATATCCGCTATGGCCAACCATACGTGTTTTTGGCCTTACACCCTGTTGGCGAACTTCCAAACCACGTTCTAAAGTTTCAAATATTTCTATATCATAAAAACCTAATTTTTTAGCTACATGATAAGATGTTTCAGCCTGATCGATATATGGAGCATAGACACATAACCATCCTCCAACATTCAACGCATCTAAAACATCCTCAAATATCTCAAATGGTTTCGGTAAATCCAAAAATACCAAATCAATGTTATCTTCATCAATTCCATCCTTAATATTCTGGTTTTTGACATGAATATTTGTGATTCCGAAGTTTTCAATGTTCTTTTGAGCAACTTCTGCAAAGTCTTCACGGATTTCATATGTAAACACATCACCATCCGGTCCGACAATGTTGCCGAAATTAAGTGCAATTGCACCTGCACCAGTTCCTGCATCAACCACTCTTGAACCTGCTCCCAAACCAGAATGAGCTAAAACCTGCCCTATATCTTTTTGAATAAGAATAGAACATCTTCTGTCCATAATGTCTATGAAATCATTGATGTTGGGTTTCATAATTTTAAATGTATGGTCAAGGTGACTTTTTACCTCATCACCAATTTGTGCTTCATCCAAAACCTCAGCTTTTATAATTCCAAGATCACTTTGAAATTCCTCACCTGGTTTTAAAACATACTTTTTTCCACGCTTATCAAGAATCATTTTCATGGTTCTAGCTCCGCCAATCTTTTTACTCTTTTAAGTGAATCAGGGTGAGTGGATAAAAGTTCCATCAATCCATTCTTTTTAGAAATTTTTACATCTGAATTAGCCAACCTTCTTAACTCATCATCAGTGATTTTACCGTTGCCATCAAAGTCAATTTGTCTGAAATCATTGATATCATTTTGTGCATTGTTGATGTCATTTACAAAAAATGCTCTGTTGGTATTTAAATCAGATATGGTATCATTATCACATCTTGCAGCACCATAAGACAATTTGTAAAGTGCTGATACCAAAGCGGCAGGACGATTTCCAAATTCCACACTGGCTTCATCTGCATAATATTCACGAGTTCTTGAAATAAACAGTACCAATAGCTGACCAATCAGATAGAATAGGTAACCGACTATTCCAATAATAATTGTTGCACCATTATCACGGTCACCTGAAAACATGAATGATAATGCAATGTAGTAGCAAATCATAGGAATTACACTTACAGCTGAAGTCACTATCATATCATTATGTTTGATATGACCCATTTCATGACCGATAACAGCCCTTAGCTCATCACGGTCAAGCAATCCCAATATTGGACGGGTGATTGCAATATGGCCGCTTCTGCTGGATCTTCCATAGGCAAATGCATTTGGAATGTTTACTTCAGACAATCCTATTTCTGGCTTTTTAATGCCTGCTTCATTAGCCAATTCCTCAACCATCTGATGTATGTGAGGTGCTTCAGCTTCTGACAGTGGCCTTACATTCATTGAACGTTTTACCAATGACGGTCCAAACCAATACTGTAAAAATACAATCACTAAACTTGCAAATAACCAAATCATGTAGCTTCTGACACCTAAGTACCATCCTGCCAGCATGACTAGGAAATAAACAATTGTAAACATTAAAATTGAAGTTATCCACATTCTTAATTTAAGTTTCCAAGTTCCTCTCATTTTTAACACCTTAATTTTTTTGAAAACATTACTTTCCAAACGCTCACTTTAATTATATAATAGTTAGATTTCATATATTTAAAAAGTTAATCAAAAAATAATTTAACCACATTATACATAAATATTATCATAATAAAATGGTGATTAAATGAGCGGACCATGGGTAGAAAAATATAGACCACAAAAATTAGAAGACATTGTAGGACAAAAGCAAATCGTAGCAAGACTAGAAAAATATGTTGGCGAAGGAAGTATGCCTAACCTGATGTTTACAGGTCCCGCAGGTGTCGGTAAAACCACCACAGCCTTAGCACTAGCAAAATCCATTCTTGGAGAATACTGGAGAAACAATTTTTTAGAATTAAATGCATCTGATGCAAGAGGAATTGACACAGTAAGAAATCAGATTAAAAGTTTCTGTAGATTAAAACCGGTTGGTGCACCATTCAGAATTATTTTCCTGGATGAAGTGGACAACATGACAAAAGACGCACAGCATGCACTTCGTCGTGAAATGGAAATGTATACCAAAACCGCTTCATTTATACTTTCATGTAACTACTCATCAAAAATCATTGACCCTATTCAATCAAGATGTGCAATTTTCAGATTCGCTCCACTAAAAGCAGAAGAAATCAAGGAACGTCTCCAATTCATTTGCGAAAATGAAGGATTTGAATCAACCGATAAAGGTCTTGAAAGCATAGTTTATTTTGCTGAAGGAGATATGAGAAAAGCAGTCAATGTATTGCAGGCTGCCGCTTCAGAAGGAGAAGCGATAAGTGAAGATTCTGTTTATGAAGTAGTATCTAAAGCTAAACCGCAAGACATTGGAAATATGATTAATAAAGCACTTATGGGAGACTTTTTAGGTGCAAGAAACATGCTCAGAGACACAATGGTGCTTCAGGGAACCAGTGGCGAAGATATGGTAGAGCAGATTTATAAGGACGTTTCCAAAAGAGTTATAGATGGCAAAATGGACGCAAACATTTACATGGATTTAATTGAAGCAATAGCTGAATGTGATTTCAGAATAAGAGAAGGAGCCAATCCAAGAATACAGCTTGAGGCACTACTGACCCAATTCTTATAAAGGTAGAGAAATGTTATGGACTGACAAATACCGACCGCAGGAACTATCACAGGTGGTAGGTAATAAAAAAGAGATTAAGATAATCACAGACTGGGTTGATGCATGGAAAAACAATGACCCGCAAATTCCATTGCTTCTAGTTGGACCTCCCGGAATCGGAAAAACCACATTGGCATTAATTATAGCAAAAGAGTTTTCAGAATATATTGAATTAAATGCAAGTGACAGACGTTCACAGGATGTTATCAAAAGCACAATCGGCGAGTCATCATCATCCAGATCATTATTCGGTGATGAATACAAGTTAATCATCCTTGATGAAGTCGATGGAATACACGGAACAAACGACAGAGGCGGTGTAAAGGCAATTGGTGAGATAATCAAAAAATCACAGCATCCTATGATTTTAATAGCCAATGATTTTTACTCAAAACGTTTGCAATCAATCAAGCCAAAATGCCAAGTAATTAAAATGAAAAAATCTCGTTGGAACTCCATTTCAGCACTTTTAAGAAAAATAGCTAAAGCAGAAGGTGTTGAAGCAGAACCGGCAGCGTTAAAGGAAATTGCCGTAAAATCACAGGGAGATGTGAGATCAGCAATCAATACACTTCAGGCATTGTCAGATTCAGACCACACATTAAAGGTCAGCGATGTTGAAAATATCGTGACAAAAGATACAAGGTCAGATATTTTCAATGCAATTACAGGCGTGCTTAAAAGTAAAACTCCGGCACATGTTAAGGAAGCAATGTGGATTGAAGAAGACCCAACACTTGTTATGGAATATATTGCAGAAAACATTCCAAGAGAGTACAAGAAAGCTGATGAGATAAAAAAAGCATATGACTACATTTCAAAAGCGGACTTGTTTTTTGGAAGAACCAATAGAAGCCGCCACTATGGATACTGGAAGTATGCAACCGATTTTATGGGAATAGGTGTGAGCAATTCCAAACATGAAACATATAAGAAATTCACTAAAATCCAAACCCCAACAATATTTACAACTATGAGCCGCAACCGTGGAAAACGTAATTTACGTGACAAAATTACTGAAAAAATGTTTGAAAAAATGCATGTTTCAAGTGGAGTAGCCGTTTCAATGTTTCCATATCTTGAAATAATGTTTCAGGATGACGAGCTTGCATGGGAAATTTCCGACTTTTTAGGTTTTTTTGACGAACAAGATGAAAAAGAAACTGAAAAGCTAATCAAAGTATTCAGAAAGAAAAAAATACCTAAGAAAGTTATAACAAAAATGGAAAAACGTAAAGCTCAAATGAGAGTTGAAGAACGTGACAGACGTGCGGAAGAGCTTAAAAATCAGATGATTAATGTCATTCCTGAAGCCGAAGAAAATACAGATAATGATTTACCGTTTGAAATTCCAGGAATTGAAGAATCTGAAAGCGAGGAAATAGCTGAAGAGGAAGTTCCTGAAGAAGTTGAAGAAGAAAAAGTTGAAAAGAAAGAAACAACTAAACAAACAACACTTTTCAGCTTTTAATTTTTATTTTTTGTAGCAATATATTCTGAAGCACTTAAGACATTCTCCTTATACTGAGGGGCAACATCATCTAAAAACTCACTAAATGAATTTGCCAATTCATTTTTATTTTGCTTTTCAATTATCTCTTGATTATCCATTTTTAAAAATGAATTAATCCAATCGAGTGAAACATTGATTAATGGATAAATCTCATTTTCATCCTGGTTGTAGTTTAAACCTTCACCATTAAAGATTCCTTCAAAAATATTGTTAACTTGGTCATCTAGAATTATCGGATTGACTTTCAAATCATATTCTCCCTCATAAACAAGCTCGACCCCATATTTTCTGGTATAGGGTTCCAATAATAGCTCTATGATAAAATTATCCTCAGGCATCAGTATTCTTGAATTTGGCTTTATCTCAAGGGAGAGCACCTTTGATGATTTAGCACATATTTTCTGAAACAATTTGTTCCTGACAACTTCAATTTCACCATATTGCTTGTTAAAGGTGGCTTCACGAGTCCTTGAAAACTTTGAAAACCTCAAATTGTTAATATAAATCTTTTTTGGAGTATAAGATATGAATCTGGTATCTACACCAATTATTTTCAGGTATTTCAATACATCCTTTTTTGATGAGCTGAATTTATCTTCCTCACTTGCCAGTCCAGAAATATCAAACATAAAATCCATATTATCACTACAAATTAAGAGTATCCCTTAAAGCATTTTCCATCACATCAACCGGCGGGTTTTCACCAGTCCATATTCTGAAACTTTCCGCTCCTTGATACAGCAGCATCTTAATGCCATAAACTGGTTTTGCACCGGCTTTAATTGCTTCTTTTAAAAGTACAGTTTCATTAGGATTATAGACTGCATCAAATACAGCCATGTCTTCATGCAGATGGTCTGCAGTTGCAATCGGTTCAACATCAACATTCGGATGCATTCCAATCGGAGTAGTATTTATTAAAATATCTGCATCATCCAAATATGAATTAATATCATTTATTGAATCTGATTTGACATTGCCGATCAATCCTGACTCTGAAACATCCCTTGCTAACTTCTGTGCCTTATCAATGTTTCTGTTAAGTATTGTCAGTGAATCCGCACCATATTTTGCAATGTAAAATGAAATCGCCCTTGATGCTCCGCCTGCACCTGCAATAACGATATTTTTACCCTTGATTGAAGTTACCTCTTCAATAGCCTTAACAGCACCGATACCATCTGTATTATATCCTTTCATGTCTTTAAAATCAATTGTGTTTACTGCACCGATCAATTCTGCAACTTCGTCGATTCCATCCAGAAAATCCATCACACCTATCTTATGAGGGATTGTAACATTGAATCCTTTAATGTTTAATGATTTTGCACCTTCAATTGCAGATTTCAGATTTGACGGGTCAACATCAAATGCAACATATGCATAATCCATGTCCAGAGCCTTGAATGCAGCATTGTGCATTGGCGGTGAGAAACTGTGTTCTACAGGATGGCCTATCAGACCTACAATATTTGTACTTCCTTTAATATTCATATAATAATAGTTAAGTAATGAAAATATATAATTATTTCTCATGTCAATTAAAAATTATCTCAAAAAAGAATTAATAATTGGTAAAATAAAAATTAAAGAAATATAATGTCTTATAATATTTAAACAAGAAAATTGACATGATTAAAATAATAAATTATTTAACATTATTGTGTAAGAATTCTCCGGCTTCTTTAAGCCGGAGATGAATTGCACTTTTAAGCAGTGTTTTTAATTTTTAGAATTTTTTTGCAATATAAAAAAATGTGATTACTTTTCAAGTGCTCTCTTGGATAAACTCCTTGTATTATAAAAGTATATAAATAAAGTTATAGGAAAAAACAGTTTTTGATATTTTATCAAAATAAATCATGTTTTTTCATGTATAAAAAAAATTATTAGCATCTTTGTCTAAAAAAAAGAGTGTAAAGGAATAGTATTTATGGTTGATAAGAGTTTTATTTTAACTGATAAGATTGAGTTTGTCCCTGATGAGGATTTAGAAGGGGAATTAAATTTCAATTTGCGTGCCACAGGTTATGTATTCAACAAAACATTAGAATACAGTATTTACCGTGAAAACCTAGTCAAAGAATTTGCAATAGGCAAAAACTCTAAAGTCAACCGCACATACACACAAAAAATTGTTAAAAATCTAAAAAAACAAAAACAATTCCTTAAAAAAGCAGAATCCACCTGCATACAAGCATCCACCGACCGCCTAATAAAAGCCTATGAAGGATACTATAGTGGAAGAAGTGGACGTCCTAAATTCAAATCTCTTAAAGACAATCCCGTAGGATCCATTACAATCAGAAACAACGAATATCCTACCAAAGACGGAATTAAAGAGTCAATACGATGGGAAGACAACCGATTACGTTTAAACAAATTAGGATACATTGAAGTTAAATATAAACGTGACATTGATGGTAAAATCAAAGAAGCCACTATCCTAAAAGAAAATGGAAAATGGTTCGTTTGCATAGTCTACGAACTAGAAAAAATACATCCAAGAGAAAAATTCTCCACACCAGAGTTATACGTCGGCATTGATGTTGGATTAACAGACTTCCTAACTTTTTCCAACGGAAAAGTCATATCTAAACCTGATTTGAAAAGAATAAACGGAAGAATACAATATTACCAACAAAAACTTTCACGTCAAAAAGAAGGCGGATCCAACTGGAAAAAAACCCTACGAAAACTCCACAAATGGCAGAACAAGAAAAACAATGTAGTAAACGATTATTATCATAAAATATCCTACAATATCGTTAAACACTGTAAATTCATAGCAATGGAGACTCTAAACATAAAGGGAATGATACGTTCACGTAATTTAAGTAGAAGCATTCATGAAATCGGATGGGGAAAACTCATTGAAATGATACGATACAAAGCACGATGGTATGGACGTGAATTTATACAAATCGATCGATGGTTCCCTTCCAGTAAAAAATGTAATGTCTGTGGTGAAATAAATCATAGTCTAGGTCGTGATGAAAGAGAATGGGAATGCCCACACTGCCACAGCATCCTATCAAGAGATGTTAATGCGGCAAAAAATATTTTAGACGAAGGTGTACGCGCTACTGGTTCAATAGTGCTATGCTTAGTAGATTTCATGCCTACTAGTCAAGGAGAATTCATATATACTTATGAATGGAAATGCTTTGACGAAACAGTAGGTATGGCCTAAGAATCTCCGGCTTCTTCAAGCCGGAGAGGTTCAAATAAAAAGAATTAAAATAAGAAATGAAAAAAACAATGAGGTGATTTTATGGCAAAACCTATTGCAGATACTCCAACATTATATGGTAAAGAAGCTGCAGAATTTTTAAATAGGATGAATGAACCTCTTTCCAAAAAAGATAAAGAGTTTAAAAAAAGATATGATGAAACTAGAAAAGTCTTATTCTAGTTTTTTTAAATCTAGATACAAGAGGAATGTTTGATTAGGATTTCGTTCTATAATTGTATCTAGTTTTTTCTCAATTTTTCGTCATCTTTTTTCAAATTAACAAAATTATAATCAACATAGAACTTATAAGCTTTTGCATAGCCATCTACCGTAACAAACCACAAGCCAACACTTGTCTCAGCGATATTTTTAATATTGAAAAGAATATTCACCAACACATCAGAACCTAATCCTTCATTAGAATATTTCTTATCAATAGCTAACCGCCCTATTTTAATTGCAGGTAATTTTTTCTTTTTATTATAATATTTAACTGTTTTTTAATATCCTTTTTAAGATTATCATCACGAATATCTTTTAAAGGAATTGAATCCGTCAAAAGAGAAACATAACCAACAAGTTCATTATCACAGGTGATTAATTTTGTAATGCTCAATTTATCATTTTAAGGTTCAATGCATCGTTTTTTAGAAACTCGTTTAAATCTTCAGATTCACTTTCAAATCCAGAGACATCATGTTCACAAGTCAAAGTTTCAAATTTGTAATTATTCTTAATATACTCAATATCCATAGTATAACCTATATTTTTTATATATTAAATAGTTTTACCCTTAATATTTTATATTAAAATCAATAATTATGTTAAATCGTAAAATAACATGTTTAAACCAATATTGAAATTAGTGCATAATACAAAGATTATATAACTTTGTAAAACCATAATTTAATTATAATAAATATTATCAAAAGGAGCATTAAAATGGAATTTTTAAGACCAAGAGGTACAAGAGATTCCTTATTTGAAGAAATGAGAGAAAGAAAACAAGCAGAAAGTACCTTGAGAAAAGTATTTGAAAGTTATGGTTATCAGGAAATCAAAACACCATTATTTGAAGAATTAAAGTTATTTACTACTAAATCAGGAGAGGAAATTGTTGACCAGTTATACAATTTCAAGGACAAGTCTGACCGTGAATTGACTCTCAGACCTGAAATCACTGCTCCTGTTGCAAGATTATACTTAAATGAGTTGGAAAAGACTTCCACAAAGCCTATCAAATTATATTATTATGGAAGCTGCTTTAGATATGAAAGACCTCAAAAGGGAAGGTTCAGACAGTTCTGGCAATTCGGATGTGAACTGATCGGCGCTAAAACCCCACAGGGCGAAGCTGAAGTCATTGCACTATGCAGTGATGCAATACAATCATTAGGAATCACAACCGCTGACGTTAACATAAACCACCTTGGAATCATCAGAGGCCTTTTCAAACACTTCGACATTTCAACTGAAACCCAAAGGGAAATCATGGTTGTAATTGACAAAGGAGACAAAGACCTTTTAATTGAGTCATTAAGCGGCGATGAACCAGTCATCGACAATGACGAACTTAACCAAATCCTGTTAAAACTTATCGATTTGGTAGGTGACAAATCAATCATCGGTGAAGTTGAAGATTTGATTGCACCATATGAAGAGCCAAATGAATCATTAGAAGAATTAAAAGAATTAATCAGTCTACTGGATGCTTTCCAGGTTGAAAATTACACTTTAAACTTAGGTGTTGCCCGTGGACTTGACTACTACACAGGAATCGTGTTTGAGATATATGTTCCAGAGCTCGGTGC
The DNA here is from genome assembly GCF_017468685.1 of Methanobrevibacter sp. Classification (NCBI taxonomy): domain Archaea; kingdom Methanobacteriati; phylum Methanobacteriota; class Methanobacteria; order Methanobacteriales; family Methanobacteriaceae; genus Methanobrevibacter; species Methanobrevibacter sp. Next base: position 28,696 of record NZ_JAFUHT010000049.1, on the reverse strand, counting down.
CCAAAAGCAAATCTGCGGCGGAGGATCATACTCCCTTGTCAAGGTCTTCGGAGGTCAGGAAGTTGAATCAACCGGTTTTGCACTTGGTTTTGACAGACTTATGAATGCGATTGAGGAGTTAACCGACAAGGAAGAGTTACCGCCATACCTTGATGCTTATGTTGCACCAATCTCAAAGGATGTTCGCCTGAAAGCATTTGAAATAACTCAAAATCTGAGAAAGAACGACATTAAGGTGGATGTTGACTTGAACGGCAAGAAATTCAAGAAGCTCATGAATTATGCTGATAAGATTAAAGTTCCTAAAATGATTATCATCGGCGAAAAGGATTTGGCTGAAGGAAAAGTTACCGTTAAGGATATGGTTAGTGGCGATCAGGAATTGGTTAACATTGAAAATATTGTAAGTTACTTGAAAGGAGAATAAATTATGAACATTAATTTTAGACATGAAATCAATGGGATACCAGTGATTACTGCAATTGCACAAGATGCTGAAACCAATGAGATATTAATGCTTGCAAATATGAACAAAGAAGCATTGATTAAGACCATTGAAACAGGAAATGCACATTACTGGAGCACTTCAAGAAACAAGTTATGGCTTAAAGGAGAATCCTCTGGTCATTTCCAGGAAGTTCATGAAATCCTTGTTGACTGTGACATGGATGCTATCATCCTAAAAATCACCCAGACCGGTGCAGCATGCCATGAAGGATATGAATCATGCTTCTTTAGACGCCTTAAAACCGACAATGAAATTGATATTGATAATTTAAATGATGAAGATTTGGAAATTATCTTAGAAAGACTTGTTAATCCAGAAGATGTGTATTAAATGAAATGTATAATCCCCGATACAAGTGCAGTAATCATAGGTGCAGTAAGCAAGATTGTTGAAGAAAGTAATCTTGATTATCCTGAAATCATTGTGCCTGAAGCAGTTGTATGCGAACTTGAACACCAGGCGAATGCCAATCGCTCAGAAGGACGCAAAGGTTTAAAGGAGCTTCAGAAACTACAGGCCCTTCAGGATGAAGGTGAACTTGCAGTGAGCTTTAAAGGAAAAAGACCAACAAATTATGATATAAAATATGCTAAAAGCGGTGAAATTGACTCAATTATTCGTGATGTTGCAAGAAGTGAAATGGGAACACTGCTTACAAATGACAAGGTTCAGGCTGAAACCGCAAAAGCACAAGGAATCCCCGTTTATTATTATAAACAGGAATTTAGTTTAAAGCCATTATCAATCGAGAAATACTTTGATGATGACACAATGTCCATTCATCTAAAGGAAAATGTAGTGCCAATGGCTAAAAAAGGCCGCCCAGGCCACATTGACTTTGACATTCTAAATGAAAAGGCATATACTTACAGTGAACTTAAAGAAATAGTTGATGAGATTCTTGACCGTGCCAAAAGTGATCCTAAAACCTATTTGGAATCTGATAAAGAAGGTTCATATGTTGTTCAGTCAAGAGAGTACCGTATTTCAATAGCATATCCTCCTTTTTCTGAAGCATTGGAAATTACAGCTGTTAGACCGGTTGCTAATATTGATTTAAATGAATACCATTTATCCGATAAGTTACTGGAAAGAATAAGAAATAATGCTGAAGGAATTCTCATATCAGGTTCACCGGGTGCGGGTAAATCCACTTTTGTACAGGCAATAGGTAAATACTACTCCTCAAAATTAAATAAAGTTGTAAAGACTATGGAATCCCCGCGTGACCTGCAACTGCCTGATGAAATCACACAATATGCACCCCTTGAGGGAAGCATGGAAAATACAGCTGATGTTTTATTACTTGTAAGACCTGACTATACCATTTACGATGAGTTAAGAAAAAACACTGATTTCAACATCTTTGCAGATATGAGGCTTGCAGGTGTTGGAATGATTGGTGTAGTTCATGCTACAAGACCGATTGATGCAATCCAGAGAATCGCTTCAAGAGTGGAATTGGGAGTGATTCCATCAATAGTTGATACAAGCATTTATATTGAAGATGGTGAAGTTAGAAGTGTATATGAGACTAAAATGACTGTTAAGGTTCCAACCGGAATGAAAGAGGCAGACCTTGCAAGACCTGTTATTGAAGTGCGTGATTTTGAAACAGGTGAGCTCAAAAATGAAATCTACACATATGGTGAACAGACTATTGTAATGGACATTGACCTTGTAAACGGATCTAATGAAGAAGAAAATTACAAATCCTCTGTCGACAGAATCGCTGAAAGAGAAATATTAAGAAAAGTCAAAAAACTAGTTCCTAAAAAGGCAAAGGTTGATGTTGAAGTCATTTCACCTGAAAGAGCAAATATTTACATTCCAGAAGAATTCATTCCAAAAATTATCGGGAAAAACGGCAAAAGAATAGCTGAAATTGAAGAGATGATTGGAATAAGTTTGGGTGTTGAGGTAATAGAATCAAAACCTGTTAATAAGACACCATTTGAAGTGGACATATTACATACCAAAAAGCAACTGATTTTGGAACTTGGCCGTGACAATGGTCGCAAAAACTTCGACATACAAATTAACGGAGAATACCTTCTAACCGCAACAACTTCCAAAAAGGGAGAAATCAAAATTAAAAGAGGAATTGAATTATCTGATTTCATTATAGAAGCAATTGAAATGGGATTAGAAATTACTGCAGTTCAAAAAATGTGATTAATATGAAAATTGGAGCATCAACACTAGCCGGAATAGAATACAGTTTGGAAAATACACTGGAATACATTGAAACTTTAGGATTGGATTATGCCGAACTGGTCCATCAATACCCTTGTGAAAATATAACTTCCGACATGCTGGAAAGTTTTGATTTAAAATATTCAATTCATGCACCATTCATGGATGTCAATATTGCAAGTCTTCAGGATGAGTCCAGACTGAACAGTCTAAAACAGATTAAAAAGTCAATAGACCTTGCAAATGAAATTGATGCTGAAGCAGTCGTGATTCATCCGGGAGTTACATCATTTCTTCCAAACAAGTTCTTTAAAAATGAAGTCAATGCTTTTGCAAAAGAATCTATGATTGAACTTGGCAAGTATGGTGAGGATTTAGGCGTATTGACCACTTTTGAGAATATGCCAAATTTCCCAAGCATGCTTTTCAGTGACATGGTTGAACTGAATGAATTTCTTGAAAATAACGGACTTTATATGACACTAGATATCGGTCATGCAAACCATGCAGGATTTTCCCCAGACGAGATGATTTTTGATTCAATTAAACACATACATATCCATGATAATTTTGGTGATGATGATGCACACCTACCATTAGGTGAAGGCTCAATTAAATTAAATGATATAGTCAACACTTTAGAGAGTAAAAACTTCAATGGCATCTACATACTCGAAGTAAATGACTACGATTCCATCAAAAAAAGTTATGATTATATGAAAAAGAACTTCTAAAGAAGTTTTTTTTCCTTAATTTCCTTTTCAAAATACAGATATTTGGACTCAATTACCTTTCTAATGTCATGAGCTGTTTTTTTACCGATACCTTCAACTTCCTGAAGCTGAGTTTCGGAAGCATTAAGTACTTTATCGACACTACCAAAGTGTTTCAATAAATTTTTAGCATTGACCGGCCCAATATTCGGTAGGGATTCGATGATAAACAATTGCTGCTCCATCAAGCTGACCGGTTTTTTATCTGTACGAATCTGAATAGGAGTTCTCTCACCATTCTGTTCACGAACTGCAATCCGTTTAATCATAGCTGCAGTATCCTGTGCATTTCTTGTTGGAAGAATACTAATTCCAAAATCAATTGCTATTGATGCCATAGACCCCCGAATGGCATTCGGATTAATAAAACCAGTAAATAAATCATCTCCTTCAAGAATTAAAATAGGATGCTTGAACTCTTCAGACAGTTCCTTGGCCTGCTTGAATAATCTTTTATCAACTATTGAGTCAACAAAATCCTTAGCAGTTTTTCTCTCAATTGCCACCTCATCGCTTACCTGATAATCTGCAACAGCCATGGAGCGAACCTTGACATCTATTTCCATTTCACTCAAATGTCTTATAACCTTAGAATTGCCTTCACGTGAATCAGCATAAACAATTGGAAAATCATTTTCCTCTTTTGGCCTTTCAACAACCTTAATGTTTTTTTGATTTTCCATTCTCTCGATTGCAGAGGCATTCAATTCCTCCAGAACGTCAGGATCAATTAACTGATTTTTCATCCTGTCTTCCTTGCGCATACTTGACCAGTAATAACCTTCATCACGTGTTCCTTCTGTAATTAACACTTTTACTCGTCCAGTTCTTTTACGACCGGTTCTGCCTCTTCTTTGAATCATACGTACTTCAGAAGGTACCGGCTCATATAACACTACCAGATCAACTGCAGGTATGTCAATACCCTCTTCAGCCACACTTGTTGACAATAATACATCATATTCTCCCATTCTAAAGGATTTTATTATAGCCTTTTGCTGTTTTTGTGTAAGGCCTTTTTCACCATCCTTGGAAGCCTGACCAAAGAATTTAGCTGATTTGATTCCCTCTTTTTCAAGCTTTTGATGAATCATTTCAAGTGTGTCACGATATTGTGTAAATACAATTACTTTGGATGCTGATTCATCGCTTTTATCATCAAATCTGGAAGTGGTTAATTTAGTCTGACCATTGTCACCTAATTCCTGCTTTAAGATTTTAGTGACTTCCCTGAGTTTCGGATGCTCCCATCCATGATGCTCAGCTTTTTTAGCAAGAGATATTGCACGGGAAAAATTTTCATCCCACATCAATGATTTAGCAGCTTTTGTTTTCTTTTTACGCAAACGGTCAATATATTTATTGAATGTTTGAACCCCTTGAGTTTCAATCAGCTCCTGAGCATGCTGAACATTAATTACTGCACTTAAAATAGATATTGCCTGAAACAAATCCTTATCAGGATTGGCCGAGCGAGCAATTTCCCCTTGAACTCTGCCTCTTGCCTTTAAAATATCAACTTTTGTAACTGAAACTGTTTTAATAATACCCATATTCTTTAAGGCTTTAAGTCTTATCTTAAGTGCTTTGTCGATATTTTCCTTAATTTTTTGGAGTTCACTGCTCATCTTGATTTTAACCCATTCAATTTCTACCGGATTAAAATAAGGCTTAACATCAGCATCATCTTCAGTTTTAACCACGATATTTTGAATATAAAGGTTTTCACAAACTTCCTTGATTTTATACTTATCCGAACCTGGAGAAGCTGTAAGGCCTAAAATAAGATTGAAATTGGATTCCTGAACATATCTTGATGCCAAATAAACATATGAATATGATCCAACCCCATGATGGCATTCATCAAATACTATCAATGACACATTGCTTAAATCGTACCTGCCATTCAACAGGTCTGATTCAACTGTTTGTGGTGTTGCTGAAATTATTCTTGACTCTTCCCATCTTTTAACACGTTCATCAGTTTTGACAGCTCCTGTAATTGAAGTGCATGGCAATGTGATGAATTCCTTAAAGCTTTCCTCATGCTGAATGGCCAATGGTTTGGAAGGTGCCAAAACAAGTACTTTTGAGTTTTTGACTTTGTTTAATCTGTCTGCTGCTACAAGTATTGCTACGATTGTTTTACCTAAAGCAGTAGGTGCAACTACCATAGTATTTCCTTTCTTTAATACATCTCCCGCAAGAATCTGCTGATATAATCTTGATTCGATTGCATCTTTTTTGAGTAGTGGATGATTAATGTAGCTAGCCATAGTATCATATGTATTTAACATTATTTAAAAAGGTTAAGAGAGAGCATTTGAAAAGTATTACAAGTCAAAAACAATAGATTTAAATTTGGTTGCAGCCTCACCGATTGCAATTACCATTTCACAATCCAGATTTAATGCCTTTCTTAATCCATCACGGACTTCCTCTTCAGATGCACCTAATGTAGAAGTTTTAACAAAATCGTCAACATGGTTTAAAAAGATTCTATCATTTAGTTTAGGATTGGATTTTAATTTTTCAACTGCAATCTTTTGAGAAGCAACAGAAGCAGGCACTATGAACTTTGAGAATTTGAGAACGCTGTTAAATATATCGATATCTCCTCTGTATCCTGATTCTGATGAAACTGTGATAACTGTTGTAAAATCTCCAAATAATTTTTTAAACTCTTTTAATACAGTTTCAACACCTGCAGGATTATGTGCATAATCAACAAAAATATCTTTGCCTTTTACTTTACCAACTTCCTCCATTCTTCCACTTACACCAGTGAAACTTGCAATTGTAGGTAATATCTTATCATAAGGCAAATCTAAAAACTTGTGTGCGGCAATGATTACTCCAGTCAGATTATAAACATTGTGAAGACCGTCAACACCCATTTTCACTGTTAATTTTTCTGTTGGAGTGTGCAGGTCAAATGTACGATTTGGCAAGTCAACATTTGTTGCAATGTAGTCCACTTGTGGTGTTGTTACACCGCATTGACAGAAATAGTATCCGCAACCTGAAATTATTTCTTTTACGGCCACTTCACGCCCACAGACACATTCTTTCATCCCAATTGAATCCGGCAGCTCATCCACTCCGAATGTGATTACTTCCCCTTTAAAGTCCAGTTCACGTAAAAGTCCCATTATTGTCGGATCATGACCATTTACGATTAGCTGACCCAATCCAAGCTCTTCAATGAATTCCCCTTTTACATTGGCATAATCCATAAAGCTTCCAAGGTCATTTAAATGGTCAGGTGTAATGTTAGTTATTAAACCGCCGGACATTTCAGTATTTTTAACAATTCTTCCGACAGTTCCCGGAACTCCGAATGTTCCGACTTCTAAAATTCCAACATCCCCATTGAGTCTGGACTGCAGGATTGGAATGAACTCTGCATTTCCCTGCATGCCTTCAAGTTCATGCTCACATGGTTTTATTCCGTTATCATATGCAATCTTTTTAAGAAGAGTTGTGGAGGTTGTTTTACCGTTGGTTCCTGTAATTCCAAATACTGGTTTTTCAGGTTTTATCATATCAATTACTTCAGACAATGTCAAAATTGGCTTTTCACAATTTTTTAATAATTCGGAATCTTTTGATAGACTTAATGGTGGGATAATATAATCAACTTTTTTAAAGAAAGCTTCAGGTGTTTGACCATAAAACACTTCAATGTCATAGCCTTCGAGAGATTTTGAAAATCGGCAGTCTTTTTTGAATGTTATGTCTGTTCCAACAACATTATACCCTCTTTGTTTTAGTATTCTTGCTATTAAATTACCGTTTGCTCCGCAAACACCTATAACTCCAAAGGTTTTATTTTTATTCATATTTTTTAACCCCTTTTTCAAGTCCTTTCATAATCTTATCCACAGTAGTCAGTCTGTCATATGCTATAAGTGGTCCCATGTGCAATATAATGTCTCCCGGTTTTGAGTATTTGAATGTCTCTTGGGCAGCAATTTCAATGTCATCAACTGCTACTTTTTCGATATCAGGATTTGTTATTGCATCAAGGATTTCTTGTGCTGCTTCGATTTCAACAGTTTGTGTTACTTCATTAAAACCACTGGCTATTACACATTTTAAATTATAATTGCTTACAAGCTGACCAACTTCTGCCTTGTCTCTCACAGACAGTGTGTCAAAATGGTCCAAGAACAGCACTACGCTTTCATCCTTAAAGTAATCAAGTGTGATTTTCATCCCATCGTATAAAAATGCTGAATCCAATATGACTTTTCTTCCATTATAGATACCTACATCATCCATGTGTGCAGGTAAACCTTTAAAATCAGTTAATGCATCAATAATATCCTCTTTTTTAACACCATACGTTAAAGCTATTGCACTGGCAGCAACTGAGTTTTCAAAAAAGTAGCTCATCATGTAGAAGGGTGTTGTGAAAGATTCTCCACCATGTTCTATGGTTAAAGATTCATCACCGATGATGCCTTTAAAATCAACATTTTCATCCAAAGCATAATATAATGCATCGCCTCTTTTAGGATTTATGATATCAAAGCAGGAGCGGTTTGCGATGAATGTTTCACTCATACTTTCCAGGATTAATTTTCTTTGCTGATAAAGCTCCAAGGAACCGCCAAATTCAGACAAGTGATCTTCAGCAATATTAGTTAAAAGACCAATCTTTATATCCAATCTATCCAAAAGACCGATAGTTCCATGAGGAAGTTCAAAAATTGCAATGTCACAATTATCAGCCCTGCCTTTAACAATACCCTCAATAATAGCTTCACTGACCAGATTATTTACTAATGAGGAGCAAGACCAAACATTGTAACCTGCCTGCTTAAATAAACTTGTTGTAATATATGTAGTTGTTGTCTTACCCATTGTACCAGTTATACCGATTATATCAACTGGAATTAAATCATTGACGATTGTTGAGAATTCTTCATTAGACAATACTTTTAAATCTGAATTTTTAATCATTTTAGCTATTGGTGCAGAGTCAGGTAAAGTAGGAGGCATATAAACAGCATCAAAACCATCAACAGACGGATTTTTATTGGCCATGTCTAATGTAACGCCTTCCTTTTCCATTTCAATTAAGCTTCGCTGGAATTCAATTTTAAACTCTGAAATATCTTTTAAATCAGTTATAACAACATCATGACCTAAATAGTTAAGCAATCTTGCAACAGGCCTACTAGCATTTCCAGCACCAACAACTAAATAATTCATAAAAAAGCATCCTCTAAAATTCTATTAGTATAATTTATAGATTTTATTAAATTTAATGTTTTGGAAAAACTGATTAAATGAAAAATTATATAAAAAAATAAAATTAATTAAAAATTAGAAAAAAAGAAATTAAAACCTTATTCAAACTGAATAAGATTTTCTACGTCTCCATATACAACATCAAGACCGCACATAGACGGAACATAATTTGCTGCCTTTGCAGAGTTTACTCCAATTACTTCAAAGCCCATCTCTTCAATTGGAGCCACAACCATACAAGTGTCACACACAATATTTCCACCTGCAGCTTCGATTATTTGAGTGTAACCCATCCTATCAGCAGTAGCCTTTACACTAACAGATGTGCAAATCCATAGCTTATTTTTAATAGTTTTACCTTTAACAACAGATGCAACTTCCTTAATTTCTTCAAGTGATGCATGAGGACAACCTAAACAAACTAAATCAATTTCCTTATCAGTTGTAGTTAATGATTCACGAGTTTCAGTAATTTCCTTATCAGTTATGAACATTATATCCTCAATTTCTTCAACATGATTATTATTAAATTCAGGAGTTACATCTTCAACATGATAAAGTGCAACAGAACCTGAGGATGCCAGTGCCGCTCCCAAAGTTTTTAAATTGTTATTATTTGGAGTGTTCTGGAGTTTAAAGTAAGGTATTCCTCCTCCAACAAATTTACCTATTATATAACCTAATGCTCCAAAATCTGCACCAGACAATTCAGTTGTAACATCAACAACCAAATTAGCTTTACGGTTCTGATCTAGATGGAATCCATAAAGCGGAGTTTTTCCAACAATAGCTGCTGCAAGAGCTGCCGGACCGCCTTCACGATTACTGCGAGCACCAATTACAGAATTGACATAGGCTACAGCAGATGATTCGGACCATGACACATGGTCTCTAAATCTTGGAACATTACCAACCAAATAAGGAGTACATGTACATGTTTTCGCAATTCCCAGATTGGCATAAGCATCTACAATCTCATTCTGCTTAATTGCAAAGTATTCTGGAAAACCCAACTCCTTCCAATTGTCCAAATCAGTGCCTGGAGGATTCAGTGAAGCATTAATAGTTGCTTTTCCACTTCCATCCTGCGCCAGATCCTGCAAGTATTCAAGACCTGCTTCTCCAATTGTTTTATAAGAAACACCAGATACCTGTGCTGAAGTAATGTCAACCAGTTTAGAAGCACCGTAAATATCACCCAATGCCACTAAAATATCCATACTTTTACGGATGGTTTCTCCATATTCACCATCACACATTTCTTGTTCTTCTTTTGTCAAATACATGTTAATCATTATTTAATTGATATTCAACCATCTCATCCACTAAGTGCAGGAATTGATCTTTTGCTTCATATGGTATCATTGCACCGGCTGCAATGTCATGACCTCCGCCAGTTCCCATAAAGTTATTTGATGAATCTTTAAGGGCTTTGCCCAAATTAACTCCATTTGCCACCATATCACGGGTGGTTCTGCCAGATATTTTAATGTCCTTGTGAAGTCTAGACATTCCAATGACAGGTTTTGAATCATCTAATAATTTAACAGACAATCCAATACTTGCAATTGTACCCATTACAGATTTTAAAACCTTATCCTCAGAATATAAATACTGGATGGCATTTAATTGTTGGGCACCTTCGCGTTTAATCCATTCAAGACCTTTTACTATTTGGTCACGATATTGGCGTTGAAGTCTTAAAGCAGCATCCAATGCCTGGTCACGTTCTCCAAGTGCAATACTTAAACCTAAACCCTGTTTTTTGTTTTTACCACAAGCATCAAGGATATAAGAATACTCCTCCAAGTCACGCAATAATGGAGTTTCTTTCGGAACTGTATAACAATCACCGAAAATTTCCGGATTGATTTCCATAAGCGCGTCTTTAAGAAGGTCCTTTTCTTCATCTTCCATATCTGTGAACTTGATTCCATAAGACAAATTCATTCTTTCAAGAAATTCCTGAGAACCTTCCAAATCCCCACTTATCCCTGGCAGTGGCGGTGAAAAAGTGTAAGCTAAAGATTTGAAAATAGGTTCAGAAGCTTTAGATACAATCTTTAATCCTTCATGAACTTCAACTGTACCACTTTCAAGTGCATCATTTAAAATCAACTGATTGACACCGGTAAAACCATCTTGGCCTTGCATATCACCAAATGCACCTACAAGAGCAAAATAAGCAAGATGCTTTTTGTCCAAATCACGCACGGCAAGATAAGCTGAACCTGCTCCGCATAAATCACGACTCCCATCAATTTCAAACAAATGAGGGTTGATGTGGACCACATTGCTTTCAGAAGCAGTATCGTCCACTTGGTGGTGGTCAGCAACTATAACATCATGCTTATATGTGTTAAATTCCTTAATAAATGGACTACCCATATCTGAGAAGATAAATAAATCATATTTCTCTGACCTGAGTTGATTTACTATATCTTCCTTTAACCGTGGAATAATTGTTGTGTGGAACTGAACATCTTCCTCAGCTAAAGCATTGGCTATAACTGCTGCAGCTGATATACCATCAGCATCGTTATGAGAAATTAATCTTATAACACTATCATTTTCAATATGCTCTTTGAGCATACTGGTAGCTTCACTAGCCCTATTTAACAAGGAGTGCTGCTTCTTTTGGATTATATCTCCATCCTTCAGGTAATTCGCCTTCACTTACATAGTAAGAAGCTAATTTTCTGATTCTTGCTTCAATGATAGTTAATCCTCTTTTAGAGTGTAAATCTTTAGGATTTTCTTCTAAGTGGTCTCTGATGTTTACAGCTCTTTTGATTAAGTTTAATAAGTCTTCTGGGTATTCACCAGCTTGATCATTTCTTTTTAAGATTTGGGTGATTCTTTCACCGGTCACATCTTTAACTGATGGAATTCCGTATTGGTCTCTTAAGATAATACCGATTTCGGAAGTACTTTTACCTTCTCTGTTGAATTTTAAAATCATTTCTTCAATTTCTTCATCACTATAAGTTACCCATTCTGGTCTTGCCATAATATAAACCTCTTTAAATTTTTTAAATATTAAATAAGCCCAATAATAAACAGAAAATAAAGTTATTCTTGACTAGAATACCATTCGATAAATTTCTTCAATGAATTTTTTCTATGTGAAAACTGGTTTTTCTCACTAGTTGTAAGTTCTCCGAAAGTCTTGTCCAGACTTGGAACATAAAATAAAGGATCAAATGCAAATCCCAAATCTCCTCTCTCATCAACTGCGATTTCACCTTCGACCTTGCCTAAAAAAGTCTTGGGCTCAGAATTGGGGGCACAGTACCCAATAACTGACCTGAATTCGGCATAACGGTCATCAGTATCTTTCAATAGCTTTAAAATTCCTTCATTTCCAATAGTATCTTGAACATAATGTGAATATGTTCCCGGAAATCCATTTAAAGCCTTAATGAATAAACCAGCATCTTCAACAATCACAGGTTTGTCAAGCTTACGGCTAGCATATTTTGCGCCTGATAGAGCCACTTCCTCAAGAGTTCCTTGGGGTTCTTCGTAACCCAAATCAATATGCTCAAGTTCAATGCCATAATCTTTGAAAATATTCTCTGCTTCTTTTACTTTATGTTCGTTACCAGTTATAAATGTTATCATGATTTTAATTATGATGATGATTTTTATTATAATTGATGGTCATCTAATGAGCATATCTTCCTCTAGATTCAATATCATTTATTACTTTAAGTATTGAATCATCATCATAACCTTTTAATACCAAATCAAAATATTTGACAGCAAGATTATAATCAATACTCTGCAAAGATTTTTTTAAAACAAGTAAATCAACAGCCTTATCCTCTTTTAATTGTGAGTATCTTCCAAGTCCAAAATCAATGAAAACAAGTTTACCATCATCAAATAATATATTAGAAGTTGTAATGTCACCATGAATAATATCAGCAGAATGCAGTTTGGAAATTTCACAGCCAAGTCTGAATGCCAAATCTTCATCAATTACTTCTTTAAGCATTACTCCACAAATCTCTTCCATAGTAAGGGATTTATCCGCCAAATTAACATCATATAAAACTGGTGTTTTAACACCAGCCCTTTTGGCATCACTCAATAGTTTAGCTTCCTCTTTACATCTTGCCTTTCTGATTTTATTATCAATTTCAGGGATTCTGTAGCCTTTTGGAATACGATCTTTAATGACTGCCCTTTCACCTAGATACTCACTTTTAACAATGTTTGACTCAGCACCTTTAGCGATGAACTCCACAGGCAGTTCGAGATAGGTCTTTGTATTGTCTATCCATGGAATATCCACTTCATCAGTACGGAATTTTTGAATGATATTGGTATCCTTTAAATCCATCGGTCCGAACTCATTACACATCAAAAGTCCAAGCCACGCAATCATGACACCATTGTCCCCGCAGAGCTTCATTTCAGGCATATAGAATTTAGCTCCATGCTCCTCAGACATTGTTTTGAGCATTTCACGCAACCTTGAATTGGCTGAAACCCCCCCGCACAGCATTACCTCATCCTTTTGAGTGTGTGACAGAGCACGCTCAGTTACTTCAACAAGCATTGAAAAAGCAGTTTCCTGAAGTGAAAAGCAAACATCCTCCATTGGAGTTCCTTTCTCTGCTTCTCTTAATGCCGCTGACAATAATCCTGAAAAAGAAAAATCCATTCCCTTTACGATATACGGCAAATCAACATATGAACCTTTTTTCGCCAATTTTTCTATTACCGGCCCACCAGGATGCCCCAGACCGGTTTCACGGCCGAAGTGGTCAAGACAATTGCCGACTGCAATATCCAATGTTTCACCGAATATTCTGTATCTTCCACTTTCATAAGCGATTACCTGACTGTTGCCTCCACTTACATATAAAGCCACAGGATTTACCGCACCAGTATCCAGTTTTCCAACTTCAACATGCCCTATACAGTGATTTACACCAATAATTGGTTTTTTAAGTGACAATGCAAGACTTCTAGCTGAAGTTGCCACAATTCTTAAGGCCGGCCCCAATCCAGGACCCTGTGAAAATGAAATCAAATCGATATCTGAATATTTAAGACCGGATTCATCCAAAGCCTGAGGTATCAGTTTAGGAATCCACTCTGCATGGTGTTCGGCAGCCAAACGGGGGTGAATTCCACCTTCTTCTGGATACAACTGTTTTCCAGCCATCGCCAGAATATTGCCGTCACTGTCAACTATGCCTACACCGGTTTTTTCCGCTGTTCCTTCAATTCCTAAACTTATCAAAATAATCACTGAAAAAAATTTAATTAATATAATATGTTATACTAATAGAATATAAAAATATTTTTTAATTTCAAAAAACAAAAGTGAAAACATGGGATTTTATAGTGCTAATACTTTAGAACAAAAAAGAGTGAAACAGCTAACCGGTGACATCAACATCCACGACATGTTTAAAAACGAATGCAAAACACGAGGAATACCAATTTACAATGCATACAACATTCAGAAACGATTGATTCATGAAGTGGAGCAGGAAGAGTTGGTTGGTGTTGAAAATGTTGACAACAGATTGATGGAGCTTTTAGATGAACGTGGAAAAAACAAGGTGACACACAGATATGTGGATTTTGTCTCAAAAGAGGACAGCGCTTCCAGAGGAGTTATTCCACCAAAAGGGGACAGTGATAAGTTACCTCCAAAAGAACAAATAAGAATCCCTGCAAGAGCAAGAGACGGTCAGACATTTAAAACCGACAATGAATTGACACAAGAAGAAATGTTAAAGAAAATCATGCTTCAAAACAAAAAGATTATTAACCAAAATAAGATAATTATAGATTTATTGAAAAAACAAGGTGAAAACAATGATTGATGGTGTAACAACATACGGCTCAAGTGAATTAACAGAAAAATTGCAAGAAGTGGAAGATGAAGCTGTATTCTTACTTACAATAGGCACTACAGAAACCTCATTAATAGAAGGAATTTCAGGGGCAGGACCCTCAGCCGACCTGACCGAATACACACCTGCAAGTGATGCTGAATTTATGGTATTGGGAGAAGTAAGATGCTGTGAAGCACCTGCAGAAACTGTAGTTGGAGATGCAGCAGCACCAACTCCTGCAAGACTTACAAAAGCAGCACTTCAAGTTTCAGAAACCCCCTTTGTAATAGTTGATGCAGGATCAAAAATCAAACCTGACGTCGAATACGTTAATTTGGGCAGCGAATACGGAAGAGACATAAGAACCGGAAAAGGTGTTCTTAACCCATTGGAAATCTTTGAAAATGCAAAGGATTTAGGTAATGAACTGTCACAAAGACATGAAATGCTAATTATTGGTGAAAGTATCGCTGCAGGAACAACAACAGCGCTTGGAGTTCTAAAGGCACTGGGTTATGAAGCAAATGAGAAGGTAAGCGGCAGCATGCCCCATAATCCTCATGATTTAAAGTCAAAAACCGTAAATGAAGGACTTGAAAATGCAGGAATAAAACCTGGAGAGGCTGATGCAATGCAGGCAATCGGTGCAGTAGGAGATCCTACTATTCCGGCAATTGCAGGATTAGTTATTGGATCAGACATTCCAATTATTTTAGCTGGAGGAACACAAATGGCTGCAACCTGTGCTGTTATCAAATCGATTCAACCAACATTTGACTTTTCAAGAATAAATCTTGCAACAACCGTATTTGTAGCCGCTGATGAAACCGCTGATTTATTTGGCATTTTAAACCAAATTGACGACAATATCACTGTGAACGTGGTTGATCCAAGGTTTGAAGAATCAGAACATGAAGGATTGAAAAACTACCTGAAAGGATTTGTCAAGGAAGGTGCAGGTGCCGGCGGCGCAATGTATACTGCACTGGTTTTGGGAAATTCCGTTGAAAGATTAAGAAAAAAAATCGAAAAAGTTTGCAAATAGAGATTTATTTAATCTCTACTCTTATTTTTATATTAACCATCATTTACTTGTTTTAACACAATTACTTAAATTTTTTACAATGATTACAATATTTCTTTTTTAATGTAAAAAACGAAGTAAAAACAATATTATACAGTTTAAAGAGTTTAAAATTGATAAATAGAAAAATTATATATTATATGATACATAATATACAATTGAACTAGTCCTAAAAGCTTTTGCTTGCTGAAAATTAAATCAACCCCATAAATTAAAAGGTGATTAATTTGAGTAAAAAGACAGAATTATTAATCATATTAATAATAACCTTATTACGACTCATCACCATCATTATAGAAAAATTTTGCTAAAAATGTAACCGTAGTTGAACGACAAAAAATTTAAAGTTTAGAATTTAACTTTTGGTAAGATTTTCTGCTTTCAGATACATATCCAAAAATATATATAACAATAAAACAAATAAAGGAATGTACAAATGTTACAAGAATTTTTCTGTAATACTTGTTAAATTTATGGGGAGTTAATATTGAGTTAGAATCTTTCTAACTTTATATTAACATTTAAAATCTATTTTTGATAACAATATAGTTTAATACATTACTTATTCTAAAATATCATGTAGTTAGTTTTTTAACTCTCGGATTGTATCCAAAAATATATATAACATCAAAATAACTGAATGTATTCTAGAAGAAATTATTTGTTATAACTTATTAATTATAGGGGTTTAATATTAAGTTAGAATCTTTCTAACTTTATATTAATATTTTTAAATCTGTTTTTTAAAAAAAGAAAAGATATAATTTAGAATATATGGGCAATTGAACCCATAAATACTATTATACCCATCAACCAGCAATAATATGCAAAAATATCCAAGCTTCTATTCTGTATCAAGTCAAGCATCCACTTGATAGCCAAGTATCCTGCAATAATAGCTGCAATAAAACCTAAAAATACCGGAAGGAAGTTTACATCCAATGCAGAACCTATATCTTTTAGTTGTAATACGAATGCACCGAAAATCGCAGGAATTGATAATATAAAACTGAATTTTGCTGCAAATTCCTTATCAAGACCTATTGTTAAACCTGCTGCGATTGTTGTACCTGAACGTGAAAGTCCAGGCAATATTGCACAAGCTTGACCCAGTCCCATGAATAATGCTTCTTTTTTAGTTATTGTATTGTAATTTATCTCACCGCTGGTCATTCTTTGAGACAAATACAAAATAGTACCTGTTACAAACAAAAAGAAAGCCGGAACATATAATGCACCTGCAAACAATGCATCTACAGAGTCTTCAAACAGCACTCCAACAATGCCGACAGGAACTGTTGCAAGAATTACATACCATGCAAGTCTCTTGTAAGGGTCATCGTAAAAGCCTTCCTTAAATCTTCCTTGCAAGATATCTCCAATACTTAACCACCATGATTTAAGCATTTTGTAAATATCATACCTGAAAAACCACAATACTGCTATTAAGGTTCCTAAGTGAAGGAATGTATCGAAAGCAAGAGAGCTTTCAACACCTAAAAGATTTTGAATAAAAACTAAGTGCGCTGAACTACTGACCGGCAGGAATTCAGTCAATCCCTGAACTATGCCGATAATAATTCCCTGAAGTATATCCATATTCTACACCGCTTAGATGTAAGTTAACCAATCATATTTGTCTTCTACTTTAGCTTCTACAATATCAAAGAATGCTTTTTGTATTTTTTCTGAGACAGGCCCTCTTTTTCCGATTCCTATTGTTCTGTGATCGATTGAACGGATTGGAGTTACTTCAGCTGCAGTTCCTGTGAAGAATACTTCATCTGCAATGTATAATCTTTCTCTTGAGATTGTTTCTTCAACTACTTCATAGCCTAAATCACGAGCGATAGTCATGATGGAGTCTCTTGTAATTCCTCTGAGGTTAGATGATGCCATTGTAGGAGTGTGTAATGTTTCTCCTTCAACTAAGAATATGTTTTCTCCACTTCCTTCTGAAACGTGTCCTTCATAGTCAAGCATGATTGCTTCATCAAATCCGTTGTCGATTGCTTCGAGTTTTGCAAGTTGTGAGTTCATGTAGTTTGCTCCACATTTTGCAAGTGTAGGGAAAGTGTCCGGTGCCGGTTTTCTCCATGATGATACACCAATGTCTACTCCGTTTTCCATTCCTTCTTCACCAAGATATGATCCCCATTCCCATGCAGCAATTGCAACATTAACAGGACATCCTAATGGGTTTACTCCAAGTTCTCCATATCCTCTAAATACTATTGGACGGATGTAACATCCGTTTAGGCCATTTATGCGAACTGTTTCAAGTATTGCTTCTGCAATTTCCTCTTGAGTGAATGGTATGTCCATTTTGTATATTTTTGCTGAGTCAAATAATCTTTGGACATGTTCTTCAAGACGGTATACAGCTACTCCTTTTTCATTTGAGTATGCTCTTATACCTTCAAATACACTTGTTCCATAGTGAACTACGTGTGAGAGTACTGATATATTTGCATCTTTCCATTCTACGAATTCACCATCTACCCATACTTTTGTTGCTTTGTCATCCCAAGCCATTTTATCACATCATTTTTTATTATAATAATTAATATATAGTAAGTATTTTATAAAATTTTCTTAGTTGAAATTTGAAAAATAGAAAGTTTTATATAATAGTAAATTCATAATAATGTTTGTTGGTTCCGTGGTCTAGTGGTATGATACCTCCCTTACAAGGAGGGGATCACGAGTTCGAGTCTCGTCGGAACCACTCAATTCTATTTTTAAAAATTTCATCAAAATACATGATTATTTTAGGTTTGTATCGTGCATATTTTTTGAACATGATTTACTTCTTCTATCAAAGAATTCAACTTATTTTATACAATATTCAACTATTTAATATTACTTTTATTTCATTGAACATTATTTAGATAAAAAAATAATTAATGATTAAAATTTTCAAATAATAAAATTTAAATAGTTTTCTGATTAAAGAATTAATTATCAAATAAGGAGATAAAATTATGGTAGTTAAAATTGCTATTATTAAAAGTGGTAATATTGGTACTTCACCAGTAATTGACCTTTTGTTAGACGAAAGAGCAGACAGACCAAACATCGATGTAAGAACCTTTGGATCTGGAGCAAAAATGAACCCAGAACAAGTCGAAGACGTTGTTCCTAAAATAGACGCTTTCGAACCTGATTTTGCAATCTTCATTAGCCCAAACCCAGGAGCACCTGGACCAGCTAAAGCAAGAGAATTATTATCTGAAAAAGACATCCCTGCTATCATCGTTGGTGACGCACCTGGTAAAGGTAAAAAAGATGAAATGGACGAACAAGGCTTAGGTTACATTATTGTAATGTCTGACCCAATGATTGGTGCAAAAAGAGAATGGTTAGACCCAACTGAAATGGCTATTTTCAACTCTGACATCTTAAAAGTACTCGCTGAAACCGGTGCATTAAGATTAGTCCAAAAAACCATTGACGACGTAATCGCACAAGCAGAAGCAGGTGAAATCGAATTACCTAAACTCATTATTACTGCTGAAAAAGCTGCAGAAGCTGGCGGATTTGCAAACCCATACGCAAAAGCAAAAGCTATTGCTGCATACGAAATGGCTGGATCCGTTGCAAACTTAGACATGAAAGGATGTTTCATGACCAAAGGTTACGAAAACTTCATTCCTTTAGTAGCTGCTGCTCACGAAATTGCTGCATGCGCTGCTAAATTAGCTCAAGAAGCAAGAGACATTGAAAAAGCAAATGATACTGTTTTAAGAACCCCTCACATGAAAGAAGGAAACCCAGGTTGTAAAACAGACTTAATCTCTAAACCAGAATAAGTAGCATAATTTTGCTACTTTCATTTTTTTATTTTTTAAACATCACCAATTAACGATGCCCTCACTATGTTAAAATATACCTTAAATCATTTTATTTGTTAAAAAGAGTAACATGAAAATATTTTGATATAATTCCTAAGAATTAAAAAAATATTTAAAATAATCTATAATCAGTTTTACGTTTGATTATATCAATAATTTCAATTTGATGATGATTATCGGAAACATAAAAAATTATTCTATAATTTCCAACCCTGGCCCTATGGCATTTAGGGCATTTAACACTATTTAATTCGATGAATTCTGAATGATACGGATTATTTAAAATCTCAAAATATTTTTTAGTAATCCTTAATAGTAATGCTTTGTCTTTTTTGTGTTTTTTGAAAAATTTTTTTACACGGTCATGTTCAAATAATTCATATGTCATTTTTTAAGCTCTTTTTCTAATTTTGATATTCGTTTTTCTAAATCAGATAAAGTGACTTTAGATACATCATCCCTGTTTCCATTTTCAAATTTTTCGATTTGCTCATTGTAATATTTCGCTTCTTCATCACTAAACTCTTCATTTTCATAATAATAATTGATTAAAAAAGAGATTACATCATTGAAAGTTTCATTTTTAGATGCAAGTTCAGACAATAATTTATGTGTTTTTTCGGATATTTTAATAGTTTTAGTCATCATTTTGATTCCTCAAATATATGGTATACTCAGTATACTATAAATAAGTTTCCATAATCTTGAACAATACCTCATTAATATCAAAACTCTTCAATTAACTATACCTCACAATAATTTCTTTATTTTTTAAAACACCGATAATATATTCTTTAAGCCGATTAAGAGATTATTTATACCTCCCATTAATTTGAATATATTCTTATTTAGAATAATATAAACAAATATCAAGCAAAACATTCAATTTTAGATTTTAAATAGTTTTTGTTGTAAATGAAAGCAATTTTACAAGTTTAAGTCAATATTCCAAAGTAAAAACAATTTACATGAAATTAAAAAAAAAATAATTTAAAATAAAATAAACTAGTTAAAATAACAAGAAAATCAGAAAAGAAATAACAGTCCTAAAAAAAACTTCAATAAATAAAACTAAAATATAATTAGGCCCAATTTAATAGAATTTAATTATTTAACGATTTAATCAAGTTGAAAAAATTAAAAAAGGAGTTATATGACTCCTTTTGTAGAAGGAATCTGATCATGCTCTATTTTAATAGCTTCCTTTAAAGCCTTTGCAAATGCCTTGAATACCGCTTCAGCCTTGTGGTGATCGTTTGCACCTTCAACTGTACCGTAAATGTTTAATTTTGCACTGGAAGCGAATGACTCAAAAAAGTGAATGACAATATCGGAGGTCATGTCACCTATCTTTTCATTTTTAAAATCCAATTTCATGTTGCAATAGCTGCGGCCGCTTATATCAACTGCAACAGTGGATACGGATTCATCCATCGGAACAATTGCATGGGCCATTCTTTTTATGCCCTTCTTATCGCCAATAGCCTCTAGAAACGCCTCACCTAAAATAATTCCCACATCTTCAATAGTGTGGTGGTCATCAATTTCAACATCTCCCACTGCTTTGATGCCCAAATCAATCATGGAATGCTTGGAAAATGATTCCAACATGTGATTAAAGAAGTTTACACCAGTGGATATGTTATAAACTCCCTTACCATCCAAATTCATTTTTACTGTAATATCAGTTTCTGATGTTTTTCTTGAAAGATTTGAAATTCTTGACATGATCTAACCTATAAAATAATTAATTTTAGCTTCAATAATTCAGGCATCTTCACCCGGACGTATAATTGTAATGCAATCTGTAGGGCATTTCATTGCACATATTGTACAGACATGACAATATCTCAAATCCAATATATGTGCAACCCTGTCAACTTTCCAAATTTTAGCAGACTTGGGGCAAATCTCCGCACACTCTCCGCAACCAATACATTTCTCCTCATCAACTAAAATCTGCAACGGCATGATAATCACCTATAACTTTAAAGTAGCAACAGACATAGCCTTAAATCCAATATAAATTTCCTTACCAATATTGAGATTCAATTCTTTTTCCGCTGAAACTGTAATGTCACTGCATAAAATAACGCCGCCAACATTGACCTTAACACGAATGATTTCGCCTTCAAGTTTCATTTCAACAATTTGGCCTTTTAAAATATTACGAATACTTGAGGTTTGTGGTTCCAGCATCAAAAAGATATTGTCATAACTGATTAAAGCCAGTATATGATCGCCAACTTCATAATTCCTATTTAATGGAGCATTAATCTCAAACTCATTCATCTTAATGGTCATTACGCCTTTGACATCATTAATATCCACAATTTCAGCTTCAATCTCATTCACATCTTTGTGAAGTTCCATAATAGCATTAATCTTTTTACATTCTTTTAGGATAGAGTAACCCTCTTCAGTTAATGAGGTTCCTCCACCTCCGCCTTTTCCACCTTTAGTGGTATTTACAACTTTAACATCAAGTGTTGACTCGATTTTTTCAATATAATTTAATGCAGTTCTATAAGAAACATTTATTTCCTTAGCAGCTGCTGTTAGAGAACCTGTTTCTAAAATAGATTCTAACAAATTGTATTTTTTACTGTCAAGCAAAAATGAGTTGCCGTCTACATTAATCTTATATTCAACACCTGCACTCACATCAGTCATATAAAATCCCCCGAAATATAATGATAATATATTTATTTATCTTATTTAAATAAATTTACTATTTGATTCAAATTATTAAACTCGAAAATAATTTCAAAAAAAAATTCATATCGAAAAATCAGTCTCTGAATTCCAATTTTTCAACGAAATTTAAAAGCTTATCTGCAATCTTAGCCAATGGTCCGAATTTAGATGAAAACCTTCTTAAGCTTTCGATATCATCCTTTTGGAAGAATTTGACCAATATCAATGCAAAGAAATAAACTACAACACATGCAAAGATTCCTGGGAATAACCATAATGTGGTTTTTGGAATGAAAAATGCAAAAACACCCATAATCAATGACGCAACAATTATTTTAACGATTGAAGCTGTTGGTGACTTTGTTTTAGTTAACCTGAATACAAAATACACACATGGAATCATCATCAGCAAGCATGCGATACTGGTAGCGAGTGCACCGCCTGCAATACCCATGGTAGGAACCATAATCCAATTCAAGACACCGGTAACAATTGCTCCGCCAACTAAAATATACATTGGAATTCTTGGATTACCAATACCCTGAATGATACTGGTTGAAATAGCAAATATTGAATAGAATGTCATACCGATTGACAGGATTGCCAGTGCTGATGCCCCTGCAACATAAGCCGGATTCTTAAAGTACAAAATCCTTAATGTAGGGGAAGCAAAGAGCGCCAGGCCAACACACATCGGAACAACAAACAACAATGACAATTTATAAGCTTCAGAAACATATTTTTGCAAAGAACTGGTATCCTTAAGCTTGAAAGCCTCGGATGAAGCAGGTAAAATTGTAGTTGCAATGGAAATGGATATGATTAACGGCAAACGTGCTATAGGATCGGCCGCAGCGAAAAATCCTATGTCAGCAAAGGTTAAAAATCTGCCCATAACAATGGTACAAATGTTATAGATAAGCATTTCTGCAATAGCAGTGATAATAACAGGTATTGAAAACTTAACTAAGGTTCCTGCAAGTTTTAACTCGTCTTTTCTGGTAAAAATAAAATCATCACTAGCTTTTGGAATGTATTTGCCCATATGGAATTTGAAAATATATACTGCAGCAACAACTGATAGGGAATAACCTAAAACAGTACCCCACAATGCCCCCACGGTTGAAAGACCAATTAAGACAAATGCAGTAGCACATAAAATCATACCGAGTTGCTCAACAGCACGAGTATATACAATATACTCCATCTTGTAAACTCCCTGGAATGCTCCTCTAAAAGCGCCAACAATAACACTGAAAGGAGTGATTAAACCGACAATCTGCAAAGGAACCAATGCAGCAGGCTTTCCAAGATAGTTGTAGGCAAGCCAAGGTGCTACAACAAATATCATCAGCACTCCAAAGAACAGTCCCAGAAATACCATTATCTTCAAGGCCGTATAGATGGTTTGACGAGCCATATCCTTTTCATCAACGGCTTCATATTCCGCAACATATTTTGCAATAGCTGGAGGAAGACCTCCTGCAGATAATGTCTGGAAAATTCCTTGAAACGGCAGAGTAATTCCCAAAATACCATAAGCGGTAGGCCCTAGGAGTATCGCCATTAAAAAACGATAGACATAACCTCCCAAACGGAAGATAATGTTACCTATAAGAATTATCAAACTACCCCTTACTAACTTATTTGCCATAATCTAACCTTAAAAATCAGTTATTATTAATATAAATTGATTTTGATATTTAAATATATTTATTTAGGAAATTTTCAAATTCCCGCAAAGTCCTGTTTAATGACTCCATTCCATACTCGTCTTTTTTAATTTCATCTATTGAATCCTGTGACCAGAAAGATGCTCCCAAATTGGAACCGAATGGTCCTCCACTGACAGGAATGATACCATGTATCATGAAGTAAGTTATATTTGACATGTGGGCGAAATCCTGCCCGCCGGTTCGGTCCCCTCCAACTGCAATGCTCATTCCGATTTTTCCTCTTAGCAAATTATAATCAATAGCTTCCAATGCCCGTGTCCTGTCCATAATTATTGAGAGGTTTGCTGATATTGATCCGGATTGCACGGGAGTTGCCAGAATGATTCCGTCAGCGCTTTGAAGATTCTCATATACCTCACCCATATCGTCCTGTATGATGCATTTCTTGTTTTCAAGACAATAGTCACAATGAAGACATGGCTTTAAATCTTTACCATTACATGTAAACATTTCTGTTTCACAATTTAATTTTTTTAGTGCCTGTGTTAAAATATATTCTGTTGTGCTCTTACGGGGACTTGCACAGATTCCAAAAACTTTCATGAAGATAGTTTTAGCCAAATCAATTAAAATATTTTATTAAAAAATAGAATAAATAGAGAAATAAATCTCTATTTAATAGTTATTTTCACTTTTTTACTTGATGCTTTGTAAGCACTGTTTCCTTTAAACTTAATAACTGCATTATATTTGCCTTTTTTGGTTAGTTTCTTAATTTTAAAGGTTGCTTTACCCTTACTGTTGGTTTTTGCAGTGTAAGTTTTCTTACCTATTTTAATAGTAACTTTAACCTTTTTAACAGCTTTATTACCGGATTTTAAGGTAATTGAGTATTTTTTAATTTTGGTTTTTGCCTTGAATTTTTTCTTTTTAGCAGTTATTTTAGTTGCTTTTTTGGTTACTTTAGCAGTGCCTTGTTTATTGGTATCAGGATTAGTGGAATCTCCCGGAGTAGTGTTTGTAGAAGTATCGTCCTCCTTAGGAGCTTCTTTAGTAATTACAATAATCTGTTGCAATGCCAATAAATAAGAATTGGTTGAAATAAATGATACTGAATTGGCATCCCCAATTGAATTGGTGACATCTAAGACATACAAATCTGTGGAATTGGAATTTCCATTCCAAACATCTTCATTTAACATGTTATTGAAAATAACATTACCTTCACCCTTTTGAGCACCAGCAGCAAAAATATACAGTTTAGCATCTACTTTCCCACTAGAGTTAACATTAAATACAGAATCCACCTTAACTTCCCTATTCAAATCATTGAAATCAACGAAAGAGAGCAAATCTGCATCATTTGAAATGTAAACATCCTTAATGGTTTTGCTTCCTGTTGTATTGTACATATAAATTAGGGTTGACGGATAAACAAATGGAATGTTTGATTTTTTAGTTAAAGCAAATGAATTGGAACCTGCCTTAATTAATTGGCTTACATCATAAACCAAGACACCATATCCATAGTCAGCTTCTCTTCCAAAGTTGATTTGATCCCTGTACAGCATAATAGGAGTTATTTCAACATCATTGAATCTTGTTGAAAACATGCTTAAATTTTCGGTTAATCCTTCATTAGGGTTGAAGTAATTATAAGGCACATATATTAATGATTTTACAAGGGCGGAATTGGCAGGCAAGGTTACAGTCCATGCATCTGTCCTGGAAGTGCCGTAATTATCCAGATAGGAATTGTAATCCTTGATATCAATTACAATATCTCCGGTTATTGTTCCATTAAAGAAAGGATTAAATGCATTTGAAGGATAGGATAAATCTTTTCCCAAGTAACCATCATATAATATAGGAGCATTAATTGAATATGAACTAATCTTTTCCCCATTGAATATTATTTGAGCAGTGTAGTTGACTTTATCATTAGTAGCACCATAAACTGTATTTTCATCAATCGGCCTGATTGTTGGGTCAATTAATGATATTGTAGTGCTTTTTCCATTTAGAATAATATCCTGTGAACCTATGAAGACATCATCCGCATACAGCTTAACTGTAAACTCGCCACTTCTTGTGTTTTTAATTTCGATGTATACTTTGTTAGAATTGCCCGCAAAGACAACATTATCATATTCAGTGTTTATTGAAGAAACAGAAGTCTGTATTTTTTTGGTTAACACCATTATTTGCTGCAATGCAAAGATTCTGTACCCCGGCATATTGGAATAGGCACCAACAGTGACATTGTTGATATCCTTAACTGTTCTTTTAATATTTAACTTTTTAAAAGAGGTTTGTCTGCCTTCAATTGTCCATTTGGTTTTTTCACCATTAAAAACAATGTATGCATCATCACCGGAATCGTCTGTTGCAGCAAAAACGTAAAGGTCCGCAGATTGAACCAATTCGGAACTGACATTGAATCTGGTATTCAATTCGACTGGCCTGTTGGCCACATTGTAAGAGTTTTCAAGAATATCTGCAGTATTGTCTATATAAATAAATTTTACAGTATCGCTACCTGTCATGTTATACATGTATACCAGGGTGCTTGGATTTAATGCAGGATATTCATCAAATTTCTTGAGGAACAATGTATTGTCACCATTTCTAAGATAGTCAGTCACATCATAAATGAAAACACCATATCCATATACTGCATAAGGATATTCAGTTGTAAATGCATGAAGAATATTGGATTGATCCCTATAATATCCGCATACGTTCAATTTGTTTCCGTTGAATGTGGCCTCAATCAGATTTTCATCTTCAGTAATGTTATTGAGATAATTTGGAATATAGTAATTATAAGGAACATAAATAAATGCCCTAACAAGATTAGAACCGCTAGGCAATTCCAGATTCCAAACATCTGTTCTGTTTAAATCTTTTCTATTCAAGTATGTGTTCTCATCTTTAACATCAACTACAATATCTCCAGTGATTGAAGCATTGTATGAGAATGGAATGTCATAACCTGATTCATATGCGAGATCTTTACTTAAAAGACCATTGTAGAGAACCGGAATGAGACTTGAAAACGAATTGACTATTTCCCCATCATAATACAATAATAAAGTGTAATTAGTTTTATCATGATTTGCCTTATAATCAGTGTTTTTATCAACAGCCCTGATTGTAGGATCAGTGAGATGAACGGTTGTAGCCACCAATTTTTGCAAATTAACGTTAACGCTATCCACTTCCACACCATCAGCCAATAACTTAAGGTTATAATTTCCTGCGTTATTCACTTTAACGGAAGCTGTTATGGTATTATTGGTACCTGCATAAACAAGGATGATTGGAGTGGTACCTAATGAATACTCTGTTCTGAATGAGAGTTCATCGCTACCAGCATCATCTCTAGAATAAAAGCTGTTGTCAACGACCAAAAGGGACATGGCTTCTTTAAATGAAGCCCATCCGGAAGAACTGGCTGTGCATTCCAAATAAAACTCAGGTTCAAATAGGTCAGTTAAATCCCACTCGTGATATTGGTAATAACTTCCATCAATGTAAACATCTCCATAATCCTCCTGAGAAATTAGAGGCATACCATTCAACTCATAAAACGCATCATTGCTTGAAAGTCCAATATTTGTAAGAGTTGCTTTACCATTTTCCCCTAATTCAATTTCACCTGCATCAAAAGAAACACCGGTCTTGGCATTAGTCCATGCTTGACCTGCATTGAACTGGTAGAAGACCTCATCATCATCACCATCATCATATGCAAGAATTAAAGATACCAACTTAATTCTGCCGTCGAATTGTTTGCTTCCAGGCAGGGAAAGAACATCAACAGACACTGAAGTCCCATTCAATCCTTGAACAATATCTGTTATATTATAAAAGATCATATAATCAGAATAGACTTTATCTATATAATCATTTAAAACAAATCTTGTACCGTCAATTACCCCATTTGGATACCATAAATATTCTGAATGAGTAGAAGTGGCATTAGCAGTGGTTATAGTAGTATTTGCAATTATATCATAAGTTGGCTGTGCACTTCCCGCATAAATATTAACATAAACATATGCGAACTTAATGTCAGTGGCTTCTGACGGTATTAAATAAGTTATTCCACCGTGATTACCGTTAACACTATCACTAGGCGCCCATGGATGTGTAGCTGTTAAATCCACACCTCCTGAAACAACACCTTTCTCAACAAGAGGGATGTCGTCGCTTATGACCCCATCTTTTAAAATATCTTCATGAGAATCAGATAATTTTTCATCGACAGAAGACGATTCAATCTCCTGCAAGCCAACACTCTCATCATCAATAGATAATATGTCCGTATCATCAGTAGTTTGATTTAAATCATTAGTGTCTTCAGCAAAGACCATACTAACATTAATGATGAGAACAAATGTTAAAATAATTAGAAAAAATTTTTTATTAATCATTGTCCTACCTTAATAATTTTTAATAATATTTTATTATTTAGATAATATATTTATTAAAAATAATAATATAAGTTTTTCCAAAAAGTTTGAAAAAATGAGAAAATCTTAAAAAAAAATAAAATAGAGAAATTAATCCCTATTTTTTGATTACAATTTTACCTTTTTTACTGATTGCTTTGTAAGCTCCATCACCAGCGAATTTCACTTTGTACTTGAAAGTTCCTCTTTTATTAAGTTTAACTTTAATTGTAGCCACACCTTTTGAATTGGTTTTAGCTTTGAAAGTTTTACCTTTGACAGTTAAAGTGATTTTCTTTTTAGCCAAAGCTTTTCCTTCAGATTTTAAAGT
>NZ_JAFUHT010000048.1 GCF_017468685.1 Methanobrevibacter sp. | reverse complement strand
AATCCTTTTTCATTGTAATTTTTCACCCAGCGTTCTCCAGTTTTTCTGGTCGTATGAACATAATCTGAAGCTTTAGAAATCGTTTCACCCTGATACACCATACTTATGACTAGTAATTTTCGATACATGTCATAAGAATCCATATATTCTTTCATCACGGAGTGTATTTCATCCAATGCAAGATGATCTGCAATTTTTTTATTTCGTTCAACCATGAATCTTATTTTGTCAGTTATATGGTATAAACTTTTCGAGAAAAACTATAGTTATACATAACTTAATAGAATTATTTAAAAAAAGTAGTATATAAATTAAGCAGTAATCAAAAAGTTACTAAAAAAAGTAGTTTGAAGAAAGATTATGGAATAATCTTTCGGATTTTACCAACTATACTAATCTTTGTCTGGTAGTTGGTTTTTTATTTTGCCAGCTGTATCTTCTGAGTTTTTTGGATTTACCAAATCCGCAAGAAGCACAAACTTTTTTACGTATGTGATAAGTGTTTTTACCACATCTTCTGCATCTAATATGGGTCTTTTTATTCTTTTTACCCATTGATGGAGTTCCCTTTGACATTGATACACCTCCTTAAGCTATCGTAAAAATATAATCTAGAAAAGTATTGAATAATACTTATGGTGAAATATAAACAATATTGTCCCCTCTAATGAGCACAACACCGAGTCTTCTTGTTACTTCTCCGTCTTGTAACTCTTCTGCATCATTAAGAACTAAATTCATATGTAAATCAAAGCTCTTAAGTATACCTCTAAATTCACGATCTCCTTTGAGTTTTATTAAAACAGGAGCATCCACAGATTTTCCTAATGCGTCAAGTGGTCTTTGAACATTTTGTCCGCTCATTATATCACCTTATATTATTACAAATTTTAGTTTTTTAGTATGAATTGAGTATTTGATACTCATTATTAGACATAATATAATCAAGTTAAGATAAGACAAAACCTAATTAAAACTAATACTATTAAATATAAATTATCTAGTATATAAATGTTACCTTATTTTAGGTAAAAAATCGAAAAAAATCAACATTTATTTTATTATTAACCTAAAAATTACTTTTCAAATGCTCTCACACTATAGTTAAATTATATCCCATACAAAAATATTTCCACCGAACCATCACTGTGAGATTCATGAGATTTAAACGTGAAAAATATATCGACCTGATCCTATACATATTATCCCAGACAAGCACCAAACCAAGTTTTGGAAAAACTGTGCTTTGTAGTCTATTATATTTTATTGATTTTAACCATTATGAATTGTACGGGGAATTATTAACGAATGAAACATACATCAAATCAAAAAGAGGAATAAAACCTCTACATTTTAGAGAAATAAGTCAGGAACTGATATCTAAAAATTACCTGTTTTTTAGAAAAGAACCCTATTACAACAGAATAATTCACAAATATTATCCAATTATCATACCAAACACAAAATTCAGTCAAAAAGAATTAGAAATAATCAATTATTCAATAACCAAACTAAGCAACAACAATGCAAGCAGCATAACAAAATATGCAATTAAAGACCCTCCTCTGATAATTGCAGATTTTGGTGAAGAAATTGATTTTAGATATGTATTTTCTAGAAATAATGAATATTCAATCATGAACAAATAGATTTATTTATTTAAAACACCAAATATTATTCAATAACATAAAATGGGATATCATGGCAATTAAAGTTAAAAAAAGAAATTTCTTGAAAAAAAAGAAAATTAAAGAAATAAAAGCGGAATTAGGAGAATATGGAGACTTACTTCAAGGAAAAAAGAATGTTGAAATACTTGAAGCTGAACCTAATTCATTCATTTTAGTGGATGGCGAACCTTACATAATAATTATTGATGATAAACCATTCCCTACACTTAAAGCAGCCCTCAAAACAGATATTGAAGCCAAAACAGTTACTGTTGATATGGGAGCCATCAGATTTGTAAGCAATGGTGCAGACATCATGAGTCCTGGAATCGTTGCAGCATCACAAGGCGTTGAACCTGGAGACATCGTATTAATCATTGATGAAACTCATGGAAAACCGTTAGCAATAGGCATAAGTTTAATCAGTGGCGAAGAAATGGTTGCGAATGATTCTGGAAAAGCTGTTGAAACCAAACACTATGTTGGCGACGACATCTGGAACTTTGAAATATGATGGTGATGTTATGGCAGAATTAAGATATAGGGCAGGAAATATTAGAAACCCTGGAGTTCACAAAGTTGGAATTATAGCACTGGGATCACACTTGGAAAATCATGGCCCGGCATTGCCTATTGATACCGATGCCAAAATTGGAGCTCACATTGCCTTTCAATCATCCCTCTTAACAGGAGCCAAATTTTTAGGAATCATATTTCCAGCTTACGAGCTGGACACAATTGACCATGGAGTTCATGTTTCTCTTGACGTGTTAAAAGAAAATGTCATAAGTACTCTCAATCAGGCTAAAAAATTTTTGGATATTGAAAAGGTTGTTATTGTAAATGCCCACGGAGGAAATATTCCATTAATGGCAGAATTATGGGACATTGAAGATAAAACCGGTTTATCCATTACATTCAACAACAAAGTAATCTCATCAGAAGGCCCACATGGGGGAAGCGGCGAATTGTCAATGGCAAAAGTCTTAGGTATTGTTAACGATGATGAAGTTGTTAATCAGGCAAATGTTGATGAATATGAAGAAGTAGGCCTACATGGATTCAAACAAGCCCGTGAAGACGATCCAAACATCGAAGAAGGTGCAAAGGATGTTGAAGAAAACGGCGTTTATGTTGATGAAGAATACGGAAATCGCTTGTTTAACTTAGCAATTAACTCTGTAATATTTGATGTTGAAAAATTATTAGATTTCTAAAAAAAAAGAAAAAGTAGTTATTCAGCGACGGTTGTTTCAACTTCGGAAGTAGATTCAGAAGAACCAGAGCCACCACTAGAAGAACTAGATCCACTTCCAGAAGAACTACCGCCTGAAGAACTACCTCCAGAAGAGCTAGAATCACCACTGGATGAACCAGATCCGCTTCCAGAAGAACTACCACCTGAAGAACTACCTCCAGAAGAGCTAGAACCACCACTAGAAGAACTGCCACTACTTGAAGATGAATCAACAGTTGTTTCAACTTGTGAATCACTACTGTCATCTGATGAAGAATCATCACTTGAATAATCATCATAATCTTGATAATTATAGCTATCACTACCAATTGAATCATCATCTGTAATAGCTGAAAGATTATCCAATATTCCTCCAGATTCAGTTTCATTAGGTAAAATTGATATTGGTCCAGTCATAGATGCAAAAACGCTTGCAAGACAAAATGCTAAAACTGCAACTATAAAAATAACCAAAACTGTAGCTGATCTACTTGCCAAATTAACACCTTATAAAATTTATTAAAGTTAATATGTTTGATAAAATATATAAATATATTGATATCATGAAAACTATTAAAAAACCAGTGCAAATTGAAATTAATGTTAAAAAATCACAGTTCATATGTTCTCTTTATCCAACTAAAAATAAAAAAGAATCAAAGGAGATTATTCAAAAGTTAAATCAGAAGTATAGTGATGCAACTCATAATTGCACAGCATATATTGTTGGAGACGGAGAGGGTTTTGATGATGATGGCGAACCTGGTGGAACTGCAGGCAAACCAATGATTAACGTTTTAAGAAAAAATGAGCTTCACAACATAACTGCCATCGTTACAAGATACTTTGGTGGAATCAAACTTGGTGCTGGTGGACTGGTACGCGCATATTCAAAATCAGTTATGGAAGCAATTGGAGAAGCTGATATTGTTGAGATTGAAGAATATGATGTTTATGAACTTGTCTTTGAATACTGCGATATTAAAATAACCGATATGGAAGTTAGAAACAATTCACTTGAAGCCATTGACAAAGAATATTCAGATAAGGTACATTATCAAGTGGTATCAAAAGACAATCGAGATATTGAAAAGATATTCGAGAAATATTCCGGAAAAATTAGTGTAAACCTTAAAAATAAACAGTTTTTAGAAAAAATTTAAAAGTGAAGAACTTATTGTTCTTCGAAATTTGCTGCAGGTACGCCACAAACTGGGCATACGTAATCTTCTGGCAATTCGTCTTCTTCTAAAACGAAACCACATACTTTGCAAACGTAAGCCATTTTTAAACAACCTTATTCTACTTTTTCAAACATGTCAGCGGTTGCGCCACACATTGGACATTTGTAGTCTTCTGGAAGTTCTTCAAATTCTTCAGTTACGTATCCGCATAATTTACATTTAAATTTTGCCATAATTAACAATCTCCTTAAAAAATTTTTAAGTTATAATAAGTATTATATATGTTAGTAATATATAAAACTAATCTATTTTTTCAAACATAGCTTTTGCCATCCTACATTTTGGACATTTGAATGAAGCAGGCAAGTCTTCAAACTTGGTTCCGGCAGGAATATTTAAACCTTCTTCAATATCATCTTCGTCAAAAATGTATCCACAAATTTTACATTTGTATTGAGCCATAATTTAATCTCCTTAGTATATAATCTTTTGGTAACCAATCAGAACCTATTAGGAACTTTTAAGTGATCCGGAAGTGGCTTGATACGTGCAGGTGTTCCAATTGCCAGGTAAAATGGAGGTACTGAATGAATCACAATAGCTCCGGCCGCTACAATTGAACCTTCTCCAACTTCAACATTTGATAAGAATGTAGTGTTACCACCAATTGAAGCTCCACGTCTAACTTTAGGTCCCTGAAGTTCATAGTTGATTCTCACAGGATATTTATCATTTGTAAAACAAGCGCAAGGTCCGATAAATACATTATCTTCAATTACAGAATTAGTCGGAATATACACATTAGATTGAATACTGACATCATTTCCAATGATTACATCCCCTTCAATAACAGTATTGGTTCCTATCAACACATCATCACCAATGTTGGTATTTTCACGGATTACCACATTGTGTCCTGTTCTGAAATTGTCCCCAATAACCACATCATTATATATTATTGAATTTGAACGTATAGTATAATTTTTTCCAATAACAGGAGGTTTTGAATTTGGAGAATATTCAACACCAAACTGGATGTTTTGATCTTTAGGGAAGTTTAATTCCGGTTTTGAGTAATCAGGCTTAATTGATTCACGTTCTATTTGAGGTCTTTCATAAATAATTTCTGCAGGTTCCTGTCTTTGAGGTTGAGTGTAGAAATTATCCTGTCTTGGTGTTACTTCACTTTGACGATAAACTGGTCTAGGTGCTGGCTGAGGTTCTCTAGAATACAAACGGTAGTCTTCTTCATAGTATTTTTCTCTATTTTTTGATTGTTTATCATCAAGAGTTTGTGAAAATCTAACCATATTATCAAACCTTTATTTAATTAAATTTAATTAGTTAATGATTTTATTTATGTTGTTTATTAGTATATATATTAAATGGTCAATAATTCAATTCCATTAAAAAAAAAGAAGGTAATTTCAAAAAGAAATTACAAAATCAAAAATAAAACAATGATACATACCACTATTAAAAAGATAATCAGATTAAAATCCCATGAGTCAGGAACTTCAGCACTTGCCTGATTATTTATAGCTGTTGCATTATTGATATCAGTGGAATTATCAAGTGATAGAATAAATGGACTAATCCAATTTGAATAGCGATAATAATCTATATCTGAAGCATTACCTCCTGCAATAGGTTTAAATATTGCTCCTAAAAGATATGAAGGTAAAGTGTAATTTGCAAAGCTTTCACTTTCATTCCAAGTGTAATTTGCACTGACATTTCCATAATGGTTCAGATAGAATATCACCATGAATTTCAGATATGCTGTCTCGTTTTGTGTTAAGTTATAATCTCCAAATGTTGATGTAATTGAATCATAAATCTTAAGATATGTCTGATAACCTTCACTGCTTTCATTTAAAGTATAATTTGAAGGATTAATTAGATATATCTGATATTCGTTTAAGAATTCTTCACTTTCTGTCCAATTATGCTCAGAGCAGTTTCCATATCTGTCCAGATAATAAGTAATTTTAACTTTAAGATGATCAAAGTCTGAGTATGTATAATCTGATTCATTGTCTTCAACATCATCAGTTATAGCCTCATCATCAAGGTCATCATCCCAATCCTCATCAGAGTCATCATCAGAGTCATCCTGAGAATCAGCATTCAACTCTTCATCTTCAAAGTCATCATCTACTTCCACCAAGTCAAAATCATCATCAGAAACATCATTCAAGTCAGTCTGACTATTGTCAGAAGCATAAATTGACCCCAAACAGACTATCAAAAATAAAAATACAATTGAAATTTTAAAAAGGTTTTTAATATACTTCAATGATTTTCACCTCAATTATATTAAGAAGTGTAATATATTTAAATCATATAAAGTTATTTCTTTAACCATATATAATGTTAATGAAAAAAAGAAAAAGTGGAATTAGATTCCACCAACGAATGATTTAACCCAGTTTAATAATCCGTCAAGTGAAAATCCACCTGTTGAATTACCGTCATTTAAAAAACCACTAACTTGATCTTTATAGTAGTTGACATCCCCCTGAACATTTTGCACTTGTTCAATGGTGTCTGCCAGGTTTTCGATATCAACATTTGTAATGTTAATATTGTTGTTTTGGACATAATTGTTAATAATGTTTACAATTGTGTCATGGTCTGTTACATTGTCTTTTGATACTTCCTCTTTAACTTGGCTTACCAAGTCAGACAAGTCATTCGCATCTACACCTGAATTTTCAACGATTTCAGCCTGAGTGTAGATTTCATCATTTGCGGCCTCTTTTACATTTTCTGGAATTTCAACATCAGTTATTTGTTCATAAGCATTCATGATACCTGCAAGAGCTGATTCTCCAGTTGCAGATACTGGGCTTGTCACATATACGTGTCCACTGGTAATTCCTGCAGATTTTAAAGCAGAAATGTACATGTCTCCAGTAATTGTTGTGATTTTTGATTTGTCCACACTTACCTCAAGATTATCATTGTCATTTAAATCAAGAAGTGCTGAAGACAATATTTGATTTGATGAGTAAGTTTTACCTGTAATTGAGCTTGAAACTTGATTTACCTGATCAGCAGTAATTACTTTTGAGTTTACATTGTTTAAATCAACATTTGCTTGACTGACAAAAAATGAATCAACAATTGATTTATAATCGCTGTTTGCATTAGTTGTCTCACCATATGTTATTACAAGATTGGAATCGGTTGCAAATCCGGTTGGAAGTAACATGCCAACAAGGATCAATGCCATTATTACTATACCTATTTTACGCATAATTTTTCACCTCACTGAATTCCTATTTTAAATTAGCCGAACTAGTATATAAATGTTATAGTTTTTTGAAATATTTTTAGATATTTTCAGATATAAAATTAATTGTAAAAAATAAACAATAATATAATATATTATTCTAAAATTTGTTCAATTGTTCGGATTTTTTAAATTAATGAATTACTAAAGTGCAATATTTTAAAAAAATATATTAAAATCAAAATTAAAATATAAACTTAGAGGTAGTTAATATGCAAAGCAACATTTCAGAAAAACTTAACATGAAATATCCACCAATAGTACTGCTTAAAAGTGAAAAAGAACCTGAAAATGCAATTGGACCTAAAAAAGGAGGATGCGTAATGAGTTTCATTGCACAGACAATAGCCAAAAGAACAGTCAGCTGCTTTTCAAAGGACAAAGTCACATGCGGAGGTCTGCCAGTGGCTTTCGGATGGGGAAGCGGTTTTAAAAATGAGGAAATGATGGATTTTCAGGCAACATTTCTCTCATGCGGTGTTGAATCCGCTCCAGATAGTGAATCATATCAAAGCAAGATTAATTTCATGCCTAAACATTCCCAAAAAATGTTTGTCGAAGGTGAGAGAATCTATTCCGATTTTGAGACTGCAAAGGAATGCATTCAGAATCGACCTGTTTATGATGATGACAAATT
This sequence comes from Methanobrevibacter sp., assembly GCF_017468685.1. Lineage (NCBI taxonomy): Archaea > Methanobacteriati > Methanobacteriota > Methanobacteria > Methanobacteriales > Methanobacteriaceae > Methanobrevibacter > Methanobrevibacter sp. The sequence goes on along the minus strand of NZ_JAFUHT010000048.1, from coordinate 28,221 downwards.
CGTAATTTTTAAGGGATTGGAAGATTTAAAGGATGATGAGATTCCGGAATCTGTGATTTTCACTGTCAACCCTATCGAGTTGACAGCATTAATCCAAATCAATTCATCATTCAGAATCAATGACAATTATATTCTAACCCCACAGGCATCAGCCTGTCAGGCAATAGGGTGTTTTGTTTTTAGAGAAAGTGAAAGCGATGACCCGAAACCTGTTCTTGGACCGATTGATTTTGCAGGCCGTCGAAAAATGAAGCATTTCATACCTGACGATTACCTGACCTTAGCAATGCCATGGAAACTGTTTTTGAAATTGGAGGAGCTAAGTCACAAAAGTGTCCTGCAGTCACACCTGTTGGAAAAGTTTATCTGAAAATAATAATATATATTATAGGCAATTATGAAAAAATTATTAAAGCCAATGCAAAATAAGATTCATTTAATCTTATTTATTTTCATTTTTCTTCTTATTCAGGTTTACTGTGATTTAACCTTGCCTCAATACACAGCAGATATAGTAAATATCGGTATTCAAAATACCAATTTTCAGTTTATCATAGATACCGGTTCAGTCATGCTTATGATGGTTGCAGTATCCGCATTGGCCACAGTAGGCGTTTCCTATTTTTCAAGCAGAGTATCTTCCGGCTATGCAAAGGATTTAAGAAAAATCATCTATAGAAAAGTTTTAAAATTTTCAAATCATGAACTGAATGAAATTTCACGCTCATCCCTAATTACAAGAACAACAAATGACGTGAATCAGCTACAAGGAGTTTTGGGCTTTATTTTCACAACACTTATTTTTGCACCACTTTTAGGAATCGGAAGTATCATTAAAGTATTTGAGCTTCAAACCGATTTATCATGGATTATTCTGGTCAATTTCATTGCTGTCATAGTTCTGTTAGTGGTCATTATGGTGAGAGTTCTTCCTTACTTTAAAATCACACAGGAAATTATTGACAGAATCAATAAGACTGCAAGGGAAATATTGATGGGAATCCCTGTTATCAAGGCATTTGTCAGACAGGATTTTGAGGAAAACAAGTTCAGAAAAGTTAATAAAGACTTCTATGATGTTAATATTTATGTATTTAAAACTATACTCATCATGCTTCCATTAATGACATTAATCATGAATTTGATGGTTGTTTTGATACTTTACTTTGGTGCATATGATGCAATAAACAATGGAATTTTAACAGGAGACATAATTGCATTTATCCAATATGCAACTCAAATCGTTACTTCATTTTTAATGATTGGAGGATTTTTCATCATGCTTCCAAGATTTTTAGTTTCCGGAAGACGTATCAGCGAAGTATTAAACACTGAAATTACAATTAATGATGGTGAAATAACCGAAATTTCAAAAAATCCAACAATAGAATTTAAAAATGTTTCATACAAATATCCTGGAAGTGAAAAAGAAACCTTAAAGGACATCAGCTTTAGCCTGAAACCCGGTAAAACAACTGCAATCATTGGAGGAACCGGAAGTGGAAAATCAACAATTCTTAATTTGATTCCACGTCTTCAAGATCCAACATCTGGTGAAATTCTGATTGACAATGAAAATATCAAAAATTTCAATCTGAAAACTTTAAGAGACAGGATAAGCTTCACTCCCCAAAAGGCAATTCTATTTCAGGGCGACATAAAATCAAATATGCAAATAGGTAAAAATGATGCAAGTGACAGCGAAATCGAAAGGGCATTAAAAATTGCACAGGTCGATTTTGTTGGTGACTTAGCAGAAGAGGTTACCCAGGGTGGATCCAATTATTCAGGCGGTCAAAAGCAGCGCCTGTCAATAGCAAGAGCAATTATAGGCCATCATGATTTTTATCTCTTTGATGACTGCTTTTCAGCACTCGATATGAATACTGAAAGAAAAATTAAAGACAATTTAAATGATTTGAAAGATTCATCAATTTTAATCGTTTCCCAGAGAATTTCAACAATAATGGATGCTGATGAAATTCTTGTAATCGACAATGGAGAAATTATCGATAGAGGAACACATGACAAGCTTCTTGAAAGCTGTTCCATTTACAGAGAAATAGTAAATATTCAAATTGACTATATGGAGGCATTGTTATGAGTCCAAGGCCATTGAGAAGAAATCCTCCAGAAAAGCCAGTTGATAACAAGAAGGCCATTAAAAACATATTGACATTACTTAAAGATCATAAATGGAAGCTTATAGCGACAATGATTTGTGCTGTAATCTCCACAGTATTTACGATAATTGCACCGTTGCTTATTGGTCAGGCAACCACTTTAATATTTGATGGAACAAACAGAATCATCCACCATACCGGTACAATTGATTTTGCTAGCCTGATTAATCTTTTGATAATTGTAGTCGTTCTGTATGTCATAAGCTCAGTATTTTCCTATCTTCAAAGCATATTTCTAATTTATGTAACTACCAAAATAAGCTATGACTTAAGAGAAAGACTAATTGAAAAGATTCTGCATTTGCCGATGGACAAGGTCGAGGAAAACAAAAGGGGAGATATTCTTTCAAGAGTTACCAATGATGTCGATTCACTTCAAAACGGTATAACACAATCATTCATCCAGCTGACAACAGCAATAATTACATTGGTTGGAGTATTCATCATGATGCTTTCAATCAATATCTGGATGACTTTAGCCACTATCATACTTATTCCAATTGCATTTATACTCATAAGCCTCATGACAAAATTCTCACAGAAGTATTTCCTAAGGCAACTTGAGTTCAAAGGCTCCCTTAACGGTCAGATTGAAGAGACATTCACAGGCCATGACATAATACGTGCATTCAATCAGGAAGACATTTCAATGGACAAGTTTGAAAGTGACAATGAAAACTGGTTTGTCCATGAATGGAAATCACAATTCTACTCAAGCCTAAACGGCCCTTTAATGAACTTTATTTCAAACTTTACATATGTTGTTGTTGCGGTTTTAGGTGCAGTATTTGTTCTTCAAAGAGTGATTGCTGTTGGAGATATTTTAGCATTTTTCCAATACACACAAAGTTTTACAAGACCAATACAACAGATTACAAGAGTCATGAACCAGATACAAACTGCAATGGCTGCAAGTGAGCGTATCTTTGAGTTTTTAAATTATAACGATGAGGAAAACCCTTCAGACAATAAGATTACACAAATCAGAGAGGGAATTACATTTGAAAATGTGAGTTTTTCATACACTCCAAATGAAAAAATCATCAAAAACCTCTCATTTGATGTTAAAAAAGGTCAAAAGGTAGCGATTGTTGGTGAAACCGGTGCAGGAAAAACCACAATCGTCAAACTGCTCATGAGATTTTACGACATTGACTCAGGTTCGATAAAAATTGACGGAACCGACATTGAAGAGTTTGATAAAAACAGCTTAAGATCACTGATTGGAATGGTTTTACAGGATTCATGGCTATTTTCAGATACCATTTCAAGCAATATCAGATATGGAAAGCTGGATGCTACAGATGAAGAGATAATTGATGCATCAAGTCAGGTTTATGCAGACAATTTCATAAGACAATTATCCGATGGATATTCAAGCAAATTGAATGAAGATACAGATAATATTTCTCACGGTCAAAAACAGCTCCTAACAATTGCCAGAACAATTTTATCTAAAAAAGAAGTTCTTATTTTGGATGAAGCCACATCAAGCGTTGATACAAGAACAGAAAAATTAATACAAAAAGCTATGGACAAACTTATGGAAGGTAAAACCAGTTTTATCATTGCACACAGGCTGTCAACAATCAGAAATGCTGACAGAATCATCGTTATTGAAAATGGTGAGATTATAGAGCAAGGAACTCATGAAGAATTGCTTGCCCTTAAAGGATACTACTACAATACACTGAACAATCAGTCAAAAGAAAACATTCTTTAAATGTATTCCAGACATTCACCCCATATTTTTTTAGAGGAATCATCCAATGAATCCAATTCGGAAGCTTTTTTAAATTCCTCATCAGCTTTTTTATAATCACCACATGAATAGTATGCAAGTGCTTTTCCTTTAACCGCATCAAATGAATTTTCATCTCTTTGTAACACTGAATCATAAACATTTATGGCATCTGCATAGTCCTCATTGAGAGTATTTGCATTAGCGATTGCAATCCATACTTTAATATCATCTTTAACAGCCAGAGAATTGATATACTCTTCAATAGCTTCAGGATACTTATCCAAGTTAACCAATGCACGACCTTTAAGATAGTATGCTTCAGCATTGGATGAGTTAACTGCAATTGCATTGTCACAAAGTTCAATGACTCTAACATTAGAACGGATATTGTCGACAAACTCATTTGAATTTGTCCTGTCCAATCTTCTTTGAGCTCTTCTTACATAGTCTTCATCACGATTTAATGCAGCCTTGAAATTCTTGGAGGATTCTTTAATAGATTCTGGAAAATCTTCATCATTGATAAAATCTGATTTAAGCTGTGACATCTCATCGGCAATGTCTGAAATTTGATTATATGCCTTTTGACCTATTTCTTCAATGTCAACCTCATCAAGTCCTCTGAGGTCAATTTCCCTTAAAATTTCACGGCTTTCATCCCTTATAAAATCAATACCATCAGATATTTGCTGCAATAATGTTGATTCAAAAAATACCTTATCAGTGCTTCTTTTATTGATTTTAATGTCTTGCTCATCTTTTGATTCTTTCATAATATCACCTGAAAAAATATTATTTAATAATATATACGAAGTAATTAAAAAGATTTCTATTTTTGAAGAATCACCTTTTTGAATTTGATATTAAATACCCAAATGCACACAAAACCTATAACAGAGCCCAGATTCATTCCAATTATTGCACCTAAGTATACTCCAAAAACACCCATATTCAATATTATTCCCATCAGATATGCAAAAAGCATACTTAAAACGAGTTCCCTTAAAACTGTCAATCCTAAAGATTTAAATCCCGAACCTACACCCTGATAGGTATATGCTGCTGTTGCCCCAAACGGAATTAAAACATTATAAAATACCATAATCTGCAATATTTGAGCAGACCTGTCCACTAATGACAAATCACCTGCCTGAAAATTGAAAATCTCACAAATTGGATATGCAAAAACAAAAAATATTGCACAAATAATAACCGTAACTGCCAGACTCAGTAGTGTAGCATATTTGATTGTCTCATTGAAGTTTTCCCAGCTGCGGGCTCCGTATGCCACACCTGATACGGTTATTGTTGCAATTCCAATCGCCATACATGGCAGGAATGCAATTGATATGAACCTCCATGCAATCGTAAATGAAGCCACTTCTGAAACTCCAGCAGTTGACATGATTAAAAAGTTTAAAATAATTGCAACAAGAGCAAATATTATCTCTTCTGTTGCTGCAGGAAGTGAAACAACCATTATTTTCTTATATATTTTTAATTTTCGCCTGTAAAAGCTAAATTCAAACTTGAAAAAAGTATCTTTTTTGACAAAAATCCAGTATAGCATCCAGACATATCCTACAAATGATGCAATCACTGTTGCAAGCCCCGCTCCAAAAATCCCCAAATCCAATGAGTATATGAATATCGGATCAATTATCATATTTAAAATGGCGGTAAACATCAACGGATTGGTTGCACGAGCCACATCACCTTCAGCCCTGAAGATACTTGCAGTTACATTAGGTAAGAGAAAAACAATATTCAACAAAAATATAATTTGACCATAACTTAGGCAATATGTGCTAACACTTGATGCACCAAGCAAAACAATTAAATCATCAAAAAAGAAAATACCTACTATTAAAACTATTACAGACACGACAAGTGTTAAAATTATTGAGTGCATAACTGCATTATTTGCATCTTCAAAACGTTGGGCTCCAACATACCTTGAAATCAGTGAGTTCGCACCGGCACCTACACCATTGCCAAGACCTATTATAACCAGATACAACGGAGAGATAAATCCAAGTGCAGCCAAAGCATCAGCATTCAATCCTGAAACCCAAAAGCTGTCAATGAGATTGTTCAAAAACATCAGAAGCATTGAAAATATTGTTGGAAAAGCCAATTTGTTAATGGCTTTTCTTGGATTTCCAGTGATTAAGTCGAGGTTTTCATTCATATTAAAAAAAATGGTTGGTTTAAATCAGTTTAACGTATAATATGTTCACAAATCAATTAATTGATAATGATTAAAAAAAGGTTAAATATCTAGTAAATCTGATATTTCCTTTTTTTTCACTATCAGAAACAACATCAATAACATTTAAAACTTGTTCAATAAATGCATCTCTTCCCCGATTTACATTAAATTTTAATTCATCAAATTCTTCTTCATACATTAAAACCACCTCGGAATATTAAATATTTAACTCATCAAGCATATGGTGTTTTTTACCACAATTCAATTCAATATTATATATCTCATCAAGAATATTAATACTTTTCTCATCAAGCATTCTAACTCCATCCTGAGTTAAGTATCCAATATCAGTTTCTTTACCGACACCTTGCATTACTTCCGCATTCTTTTTAGCTTTAAAAACATTATACAATTTTGTTTTTAAGTCATCCTGCCTAGAATGATGTTGGAATAATAATGTATTTTGTGCTTGAATTGAACCAGAGCCTATTGTATTGAAATTAATTTGATTATAATCCTCAATTCCTCCATCACCAATTTCACTGATTTTAGCATTATTATCTTCAAACCCCATAAGGAGAATAGCAGTATTCAATCTAGTTTTAACAATATTTTTTAATATTAATGTTTGAAATTCATTAGTGATAGGGTTTTTCAATATTTCTTTAACAAATTCTTTATCAATTGAAAATACATCAAAAACTTCTTTTTGAATTTTTTCAACTCGTTTATATTTGAATTTTTCACCAATTATATTCTGAATTTCAGTGTATGACTTTTTTGAATAATCATCATCAAGAAAATAATTCATCAACAATGCATTCCCTGCTATCATTCCAACAGCATTATCAGACAAAACTTTTTATTAAAAATAAAAATAAATAGAAAATAAAGTATTATTAATAAAATTAACAAATTAAAAATGATAACAATTGCTTTTCTTGGTCCTGTAACAGTTATTGCACATCAGACATCTTGACTTGCCTTCACCATTACGTTTCCAATCAACCAAAAAGTCTCTTTGCGCCACAAACGGCCTGTACATTGACATATACTCAATATTAGTACCGTTGATCAATTCATTCATATGATTCATGTCACTGAATCCTCCACCAACAATAACTGGAACATCAACTGATTTAATCAGTTTGTTTGTGTATTCAAGCAGTTCATCTTCACTGGACAATTTCTTAGTGAAATACAGTGGAGACAGTGGCCTTGTTACCTGCAGTGAATCTACACCAACTTTTTCAAGCAGCCTGCATGCTTCAAGACTTTCAGCTGAATCAAAACCGTCCTTTCGCTCATCAAATGTATTGACCTTAACGGAAATATGCATGCCCAGATTATCCTTCATCACCTTTACCAGTTCCAGAACCAATCTCATGCGGTTGAACACGTTTCCACCATAATCATCTTCACGCTGGTTATAGTATGGATTGATGAATTTTGACAAAAAGAAATTGTTTCCCACTGACAACTGTATTCCATCAAAACCTGCTACCTTTAATTTTTGGGCAGCTTCAATAATATCCGATTGGATTTTTCTGATGTCTTCAATAGTCAGGTCATTGACTGAAATGTCCAAATCAATTCCACGATTGAATTTTATGAATTCCACCTGACCCAGAATGGGAACATCATAGCTGTGACATATTTCAGCGATTTTAGAAGCCATTGTCATGAAGTTCAAATTATCCATTCTAAATGAGTGTTCCACAAATTTGTCTTTTGGATAAATGGAGTATAATTCCGAAGTTATAAGTCCAACACCGCTTGAAGCAATCTTTTCATATCTTTCATATATTGCATTCAAGTCATTTTGCTGAGATTCCCACAAACCGGTCCTTATAATACGACTTTTAAGTGTTAAATCCCCTAATTTGCATTGATCAAAAATTGTTTTCATGAAAATTAATTAGTTAAAAATAGTATAAAAAGAAATAAGTAATTTTAAACTTACCTGATACCGTAAACTTCACGATATTCCGCCAGAAGATTCTCTTTTTCATTCTCACTTCGAGTATCATCCAATTCATTGAAAAAATAGGAAGTTATCTCATATAATATCTTATTTGTCTTCAAACCCTTTTCAGTTAATGAATATTCTGTTTTGTTGTGAACCTCATCAATGACTGTTTTTACAACCATGTCTTGTTCTTCCATATATTTTAAAGTTTGAGCAAGCACATGATTGCTTATTGTCGGATTCATCTGTTTGAACTCATTGAAATGGGTTTTACCATTATAGATATTGGACATTATGCAGAAAATCCATTTTCGATTAAATACATCAAGAGTGTTTCCGATTGGACATATATTATTCTCAACCATAGTATCAGCCAGGTAATTTATGAGTTACTTATCTATTTATTAGTCAAATATTTTATATATTTTGTTGAGGTAATAAATATGAAAATCACATATTGGAGCGACTTTGCATGTCCGTACTGCTATATTGGAAATACACGACTGAAAAGAGCCATAAAAGATTTGAATTTGGATGTTGAATTTAACATCAGGGCTTTTGAGCTTGATCAAAATGCACCGAAAGATGTTGAGTCCACAACAGTTGAGAGATTTGCACTCAAATATGGTTTATCCATTGATGATGCTAAAAAGCAAGTATCACAGATTTCCAGTTTGGGAATTGATGAGGGAATAGATTTCAAGTATGAAACAACACTCTATACAAACACCCGTGATGCACACAGACTGATGAAATTGGCTGAAGACAGACACCCTGAAATTGCAAGTGATTTGGCTACATTGTTATTTGATGCATATTTTGTAGAAAACCTGAAATTGGCCGATTTTGATGTATTGATGAAAACCGGTGTTAAGGCCGGGCTTAAAGAAGACGACATTAAAGAAGTGCTTGAAAGTGACTTGTATGACACTCAAGTCCAGCAGGATGAGGATATTGCATTTAATGGAGGAGTTCATGCCGTGCCATTTTATCTTTTTGATGGTAAATATTCCATTCCAGGAGCATTGTCCTATGAGGATTTTAAAAGTGTCTTAAGCCAGATTGTATCAGAAAATGAAGTGGATGATGATAAGGATACTGATAACTGTGCTGACGGAGTCTGTAAAATATGAAACTTAGGTGGTTAGGACATTCTGCTTTTGAACTGCAATCAGACAATGGTTTAAATATTATTGTTGATCCGTTCATTCAGGCAAATCCTGCATGTCCTTTAAAGGTAAGTGATGTGCATCCAGATGTGGTCTGCATTACCCATGGACATGCAGATCATTTTGGAGATGTCATTGAAATAGCAAAAAACAATCCCAATTTGGTAGTAATTGCAAACTATGAAATTTCCATTCATCTTCAAAAAGAAGGCATCAATGCAATAGGAATCAACTGTGGTGCCTCAATCAAAATTGAAGATATTGAAATCAGAATGCTTGATGCCAAACATTCCTCAAGCCTTGATTTTAAAATTGATTTGCCTTATGCCGGAAATCCAGGAAGCTTTCTATTTACTTTTGATAATAATTTGAAAGTTTTTCATGCCGGAGATACAGGATTGTTTAGCGATATGAAATTTGTAATCGGAGAAGTCTATAAACCGGATATTGCACTTTTACCAATAGGTAATATATTTACGATGGATCCTCATGAAGCCTCAATTGCCGCTGAATGGATTAATCCGAAATTCGTAATACCTATGCACTACAATTCATTTCCGTCAATTGCACAGGATGGTGAACAATTTAAAAAATTGGTTAAAAATTCCGAAACATTATTGCCAAAAGTAATGGAAACACTTGAATTTTAACAAAGTATATATAATGAAAAGTTAAAATTTAATTAAGGTGTTTAAATGAAAATTGCAATTAGATACTACACAAAAACCGGACATACCAAAAAACTTGCAGAAGCAATCGGCTCTGCAATCAATGTCGAAGCAAAAACAGTAGATGAACCATTAACAGAAGATATCGACATCCTATTTTTAGGAAGTGCAATTTATGCAGCTGGAATCGACTCCAAAATAAAAGATTTCATTGCCAACATCAACGTCAATGTTGGAGAAGTTGTTAATTTCTCATCAGCTGCCCTAATCGAATCCACTTACGGACAAGTTAAAAAAGAAGTTGAAGCAAAAGGAATTAAAATGAGTGAAGAAGAATTCCACTGCAGAGGAGCATTTAAAATCGTCCATAGAGGAAGACCGAATGATGATGATTTAAGAGATGCTCAGGAATTTGCAAAAAGAATAATCAGTTAATTCTCATTATTCTTTTTTATTAACTCTTCCAGTCTTTCGAATTTTTTATTATAATATCTGGTTAACAAAGCTACGGTTAATGTGGCCGTACCTACACCTGATATCAGATACCCTGACCATACCAGGAATAAACTGTTTACTTTTCCAGGAATTGAATGTCCTAAAACTGCATAACCATTACTTGTAAATGCATTGGAAACCATTACAAGAGAATCCAAAGGATTAACACTTTCAACTAGAATTGTTACAAAGAAACTGACGAATATGATTACAAACAGCAAAACAATAGTAATTCCCAAACTGTTATTCTCAGTATATATTTTAAAACCATCATAATAATACTTGATCAGATATAAAAATACTGGAATATGAATTAAATCAAGATAACTTACTAATGTATATCCATACACCAAAAATGTTAAAGAACCAAAAGGAACCAAAAGAAATATCAGTAATTTGTGCCAGTTTGAAGTTTTATCTATTGTAATCACAACATACAATGAAATGATAATGTCAAATATCGCAAAATACACTAAATCAGAACTATTAAATGAAAGTGAGTATAATACAACAACAAAACACAATCCCATCATTATCAGAAAATAACCCTGTTTAATTGATTGTATTTCTTCTAATGGAAGGTATTCAGTGGGATTTAGAAATTTATTATCAGAATTCTTCATTATTTTAACTACAAATATACCAATTCCCACTAAAAGAAAAAATATAACTAATTCAATAACTAATTCAACACCAGATAGTGCAACCATATTCACTTTTATTCACCTAATTAAAGTTAATAGTTCATTTTATTTAATTTTTCTTATTTCAATGAAAGAATTATAGACCGAACAATTGTAATCAAGCAGCAAATACTTATGGCTATAGGATATCCTAAAAATGCGATGATGAATCCTACAATGAAAATTGCAAAAGGAATGTACAATGCATTTTTAACGTTCAATGCATCCTTTAAGTATTCCTGATCCGAATTGAGTCTAACTAATGATTTGGCCATAATATATAAAATTATATCAACAATTATGAAATCCAAACCGTATAATGATTGAGTGAGCAATGAATTCGGATAATCCGCTGCAAAAATAGTCAAATATGGAATCAATGAAAATACAAACATTAAAAGAATGTTCAGCCAGATAATTTTAGTATCTATTTTTTCAACATTCTGATAAATCAGATGATGATACTGCCACAGGTTTGCACAGACTAAAAAACTTAAAAGATAAGCAAAATAAGAAGTTTTAATAGCCCACATTGATGCAAGAGTGGCTGTTGCAGGTTGAGGCAATTCCAAAACCAAAACAGTAACAATAATTGCAATTATTGCATCGTAGAATGCTTCAAGCCTTCCAGTATCCATGTAATTATTTTCTCCCATATTATATAATTTAGTTTATGACTATTAAAGTTTTCACAATAAACCTTATAAAAAAATAATATAGAGGTCTGAATTTTTTTGATGAAAATTCTTTCTAATTTTCCTTATTTTTATATTTTGCGATGATGATTTTTTTAGTTTGTAAAAATACAATTGAATAATTATTAATTTTAAAAATAGGTACAATAATATCGTTAAATTTAAGTAATATGTGTTACATATATTTATTTGGCGATAAAAATTAAACACAGGTTAAATTTAGATATTAAAGACCCAAATTATACTTTGTTGAAAGAAATATTTAAAATTATGGATTCTAGAAAATCTTCTGAAATTTTAGCATCCTGTGGATTTAAAAACATAAATAAACAAATAATAACATTTAAAATCATATTTATCAGCATGTTCTTTGGATTAGACATTCCATTCATTTTAAATGAACTTGAATCTAAAAAAAACTTCAAAATTACTTTAAAATTTCAGAAATTTTAACAGTAAATCAAATTTACAAAAATCTTTCACTTCAAGACCCTGAAAAACTTTTAAAAGCATTAAACAGAATATTAAACCATCAAAATAGGGTAAAAAGAAGAGGAAAAAAGACTTTCATTGTTGATGCAACACCAATCGACTTAGATTTTAATTTCAACCGAAATAAAAAGACAAAAGAACATCTCAAAACTTTAAATTTAAAATGGAGATATTCATCCTCTAAAGGATTTTATATAGGATTTGAAGCACAGTTATCATTGATTACGATAGTATGAACCCAGTTTCTATTTTAATCCATTCTGGAGCGCCAAACGATGCAAAACTTTACGATGAAATTATGGAAAATCTACAAAAAAGACGAATTATCAAAAAAGGATACATATTAATCTTTGACAAAAGGATATTACAGTTATAAAAACTACCAATTAGGAATTAGCAAATATAAAATTGTCCCTTTCATTTTTCCAAAAGACAATTTCAAAAGAACAAAGCTCAATGACCAATTATCCTACCCATTACAAATATTTAAGAAAACAAAGAAAATATTAGCAGAAAAACAATTCTACAACAACTTAAACACGAATTATTCAAAAGACTATATAATTGGCAAAAATTCAAACCAATTCGAGGAAAAATAGAAGATTTCTTCAAATTACTCAAACAAGGACTAAATTTAAGAGAAATACACAAATATACACCAAAATCAGTAGAAAAAACTGTATATTTAAATGTAGTTTTAGGAGCACTAATCATAGCACAAGGATTCAACTCAAAAACAGCCATACAACAACTTTCAGAAAACTAAAAAATTCAGACCCCTAAAGTAATTTTACATCATGAGTTAAAAATTAAAATTCCAAAATTAAGGAATTCAAAAGTAAACCATTAAAATTAAAAAGCTTAAGACTATTGCTAATTGAAGAAAATCCAGAGCAATCATTAAAAATAATTAATCAAATCCTGGAAAATGATAAAGAAGAAATTGATGCCATTAATCAGAAAGGCTGCATATTAGTTATCTTTGATGAATATGAAAAAGCGATTCAATGTTTTGACCGGTGTTTAGAGATTGAAAATACATATTATTATTCACTTTTTAATAAAGCTCTCATTTTAAGAATGATGAACAAACTAGAAGACTCATTAACATGTTTTGATGAATTATTAACCGTCACTGATGATTCTAAAATCAAAGCATACCAATTAGAAATATTGGATAAACTTCACGAAAGAAAATAATATTATATTAAATATATAATTCTTCTAATCTATTCAAACTGGCTTTTTTCACTTGTTTATCCTCATCATTTACAATGATACTTGATAAAACCTGAACATTACCGAGTTTTTTAATAGCTGCAATTCTAACGTGTGATTCGGGATGATTTAATGCTAAATCAATTAATGGATTTTCATCAAGACCTGTGTTAACCTTAATTTTTAAGACTTTAACCTCTTCAGTTTCAACATCATCGGCATTTTTACTAGATATCTGTCCATCTCCAGCTATTTCGCGTTCAACAAGAACCTCTTCACCTTCTACATAAGACCAGTTAGCATCATCACAGGTTAAATGATCATAAATAGATTCATTTCCCAAATACTCATCCTCTTTTGGCCAGTGCACATGAATTTTATTATCCAATACTTTAGAAATAATTTTCTGACCGGAGTTCACATTTTTAATAGAAGTCTTAACTAAGTCGATACGTCTTTCATCAAAATCCATCATATCACCAATAATATTATATTTAATTTTAAAAGTTAAAAAACTTTTTAATTAAAAAATTAGATAAAATAATTAAATTTTATCTAAAGCCTGACTTACATCAGCTAAAATATCTTCAATATCCTCAATTCCTACAGAGAATCTGATTAAATCTGGTGTTACACCAGTGGATAACTGTTGTTCTTCAGTTAATTGAGAATGAGTAGTAGATGCAGGATGCACAACAAGAGATTTTGCATCACCGATATTAGCTAAAAATGATAATAATTCAACATTTTCAATGAATTTTAAAGCTCCATCATAACCTGCCTTAAGTCCAAATGAAACAATTCCACCATAACCTTTTTCAGCATATTTTTTAGCCACTTCATGGTTTGGTGAGGATTCAAGGCCGGAATATGTTACCCAAGCTACTTTAGGATGTGCCTCTAAAAACTCAGCAACTGCCATTGCATTTGAAGCATGTCTTTCAATTCTCAAACCAAGAGTTTCCAAACCTTGTAAAAGTAAAAATGATCCGAATGGAGAAGGCACTGCACCGGTATCTCTTCCAATAACTGCACGAATTCTTGTAGTAAATGCAGCTTCACCAAAAGTTTCGGCAAAAACAAGACCGTTATATGTAGCATCAGGTTCAGATAATGTTGGAAATTTGCCGTTCATCCAGTCAAAATCACCCTTTTCAATGATGATTCCGCCGAGAGTAGTACCATGACCACCAATATATTTTGTTGCAGATGAAGAAATTATATCTGCCCCATGGTCAAATGGCCTTACAGAACCAATACCAACAGTATTGTCTGCAATTAAAGGAATTCCATGTGAATGGGCGATTTCAGAGATTCTGTCAAAATCAGGAATATCCAATTTCGGATTACCAATTGACTCCACATAAATAGCACGAGTTTTCTCATCAATTGCTGCTTCAAACTCCTCTGGAGACTGTGAATCGACAAATGTTACACTACGACCCAATTCCTCCAATGTGTTTTCAAACAGTTCATAAGTTCCGCCATATAGGTTATCTGCTGAAACGATATTGTCTCCAACCTGTGTCAGGTTGATGATTGTATAAAAAATAGCAGACATTCCGGAAGCAGTAGCATAAGCTGCAGTTCCACCTTCAATTGCAGCCATTCTTTTTTCAAAGGCTTCAGTTGTAGGGTTTGTCAATCTTGTATAAATGTTTCCTCCTTCCTTAAGTGCAAATCTATTTGCAGCCTGTTCAGGAGTGTCAAATACATAAGATGTTGTCTGATAGATTGGAGTAACTCTTGAGCCGGTTTCATCAACTTCTTCTTGGCCAGCATGCACTCCAATTGTTGATATGTTCTTTTTGTTTTTAATTTCATACGCCATAATAATCATATGACTATATGTAAAAAATAGTATATTAAATTTAATATTAAAA
Source organism: Methanobrevibacter sp. (assembly GCF_017468685.1). Taxonomy (NCBI): domain Archaea; kingdom Methanobacteriati; phylum Methanobacteriota; class Methanobacteria; order Methanobacteriales; family Methanobacteriaceae; genus Methanobrevibacter; species Methanobrevibacter sp. The sequence continues at coordinate 12,810 of NZ_JAFUHT010000048.1, read as the reverse complement.
AAGAAATGATGAATCACCATTCCTTCTGTTTCAAATCAGCTCTTTACTGATTTTTCCTAACTTCAATCATTTCATCAAACCATTCGACCATTTCCGGGTCGGCATGGTCAAAGAACATGCTTTCTGATTTATCCAATTTCATTATTTCCAGCATGTCTTCCTCATCCAATGCGAAGTCAAATACATCAATGTTTTCTTCCATTCTTTCTTTGTGAGTTGATTTGCACAAGACAATTACGCTTCTGTCAATTAACCATCTCAATATTACTTGTGCTGCAGTTTTTCCATGTTTTTCACCTATTTTAACCAGTGTTTCATTGGTGAACATTCCCTGCATTCCTTCTCCGAACGGTGCCCATGCTGCGATTTGAACTCCATTTTTCTCCATGTTTGCCTGTGCAGAATATTGGGCATTGAATGGATTGGTTTCAACTTGGTTGACTGCAGGAATAACCTTACGCTCAAATAAGCAGATGTCAGTTAACCTGTCAGGATAGAAGTTAGAAACACCAATTGCTTTTATAATTCCTTCTTCGTACAAGTCTTCAAGTGCCCTGTAAGCTCCATAGTAATCTGAAAATGGCTGGTGCAACAATACCAAGTCAATGTAATCCAGTCCCAATTTTTCAAGGGATTCTAAAACTGATGCTTTGCATTTGTCATATCCATAGTTTTCAATCCATACTTTTGTTGTAATGAATAATTCTTCACGTGGAACTCCACATTCAGCAATTGCTTCACCAACTTGCTTTTCATTAAAGTAGCTTTGTGCAGTGTCAATTGATCTGTATCCTGCATCAATTGCATCAAGTACTGCTTGTTTTGTTTCTTCCTGTGGGATTTGATATACTCCAAATCCTAAAATTGGCATTTTTACTCCATTGTTTAATGTCAAGTATTGCATCATATCACCTAAAATCCGAATAAGTCCTGTGCATCCAGCATTACGTCAACTATATGAACATTGAATGGGCAGCGCGGTTCGCAGTCACCGCATGCTATGCAGTCAGTTGCATTGTATTTTAAATTATTATAGTGTTCCTGTACGCTTGCTGGTACTTCATCATGGTTTTTAGCCAAATCAAACAATTTGTTCACCATTGCAATGTCTATTTCAGAAGTACATGGCTGACAATGTCCACAATATGTGCATTGTCCTTCAAATGAGTGTTTTGGTGCATTCTTTAAAGTTTCTGCATAATCCTTTTCGGCTTCACTTGCATCACAGTATTTTAAGGATTCCATCAATTCTTCTGGAGTTTTAACACCGACAAATATGCTTGATACTCCTTTTTGCTCCAGGCAATAATGTATACATTGAATTGGTGTTAAAGCCACTCCAAATGGTGAAGTTTCATCTGACAGCAAGTTTCCACCTGCAAATCCTTTCATTACTGTTAATGCTGTTCCATTTTTTTCACATAATTCATAAATTTCTGCTCTTTGAGGATTTAAACCAAACATGGAATCATCATAGGCATCTTCTTTTCTGTACTCTTCTATATCAGGCATGGATCCGAACATGTCATATGCAGGGTTTATTGAAAACATTAGCAGTTCGATTTCAGGGTTTTTTGCCGCTAAAAGTCCGATGTCAGGATTGTGTGTGCTTAAACCGATATGAGCGATTGTTCCGTCTTCTTTCAGTTTACGGACATATTCGATAAAGGGACCGTTCATTATTTCATCATAATCCTCGATTTGGTCAACATAGTGAATCATACCAAAGTCAAGTGTATCTATCTGGAATCTTTCCATAAAATCTTCAAATGCAGGTATGACCTTATCCATATCACGTGTTCTGACGTATTGTTCATTCTGCCAGGTTGATCCGATGTGGCCCTGTATTACCCAATTTTCACGATTGTCCTTTATTGCACGACCCAGATGTGAGCGCACATCCGGTTCACTCATCCAGCAGTCTACAAAGTTGATGCCATTTTCTTCACATGCTTTGATTAGTTCTTCTGTATCTTCATATGGTCTTTGAACTAGAAATTCAGCACCAAATGCAATTTCAGATACTTTTATTCCAGTTTTACCTAATGTCCTATATTCCATCAAATTCCCTCAAAAATTATTATAGAAATAGTATATAATTTAAAATTAAAAAAAGTAATGGATATTTGAAAAAATATCCTATTGTTGGGTGCTCATTGATGCTACAAATTCAACGAAGTTTGGATTGTCAACTTCAACTATTGGAACACCAGTTTCTAACTCTTTGATTTTTTCCATATCTTCATCAGACAATTCAAAATCAAACAGATCTGCATTTTCAATCATTCTGGATTCTTTGGTTGATTTTGGAAATACAATTATTCCCCTTTGGATTAACCATCTCAATATTACCTGTGCTGCGGATTTATCATATTTTTCACCGATTCCCACTAAAATTGGGTTTGTGAATATTCCGTCCTTTCCTTCTGCAAGTGGTCCCCATGCTTCAACTGCTGCATTATATTTTGCATGGAATTCAACTGTTCCTTCCTGTTGATAGAATGGATTTACTTCAATTTGATTTACCATTGGTGGAATTCTTGAATGTAGGGACAGGTCTGCAAATCTTCCTTGTGTGAAGTTGCATACTCCTATTGCCTTGATTTTTCCTTCATCATATAAATCTTCCAGTGCTCTCCAGGTTGAGTATACATCACCCATACATTGATGCAATAAGTATAAATCAATGTAATCAGTTTGTAATTTATCTAGAGATTCCTGAAATGCTTTTTTGGTTTCTTCATATCCATATGAATCAACCCATACTTTGGTTGTTATGAACAATTCTTCTCTTGCAATTCCGGATTCTTTTATTGCTTCACCGATTTCTGATTCATTGAAATATGCTTGTGCAGTATCAAAGTGTCTGTATCCTACTTCTATTGCTTTTTTTACTACATCTTTTGTTTCTTCCGGAGGTATTTGAAATACACCGAATCCTAATTGTGGAATTTCCACATCATTTGATAATTTTACATATTCCATTTTATCACCTCAATTAGAATATTATTTTAAATATTATATAAATCTTTCCTAATGAAAGAGTTATCTAATAAAAATATTTATAATTAAAACAATAAATTATTTACCATGACATTACCAAGCCAATTTCAAAAAGACAATGCAGAAAACATTTTTATTTACCATTATGTTGAAGAAATGGTTTCAAATTTCGGAAAATACCTTAATGAAACATTCAACGATGAAAATATTACAAGAACAGAATTTCCATTTTTAGTAAGGATTAGATTCAACGACAAACCTACACAAAAAGACTTGGTTGAATTATTTAAAGTCAGCGAAGGTTATACTGCTAAACTTTTAAGAAAATTCGAAGATTGTGGATACATCACCAGACGAGAAGATCCAAGCAACAGACGCAAAAAAATAGTGGAAATAACCGAAAAAGGCATTGAAAAAACAGATGAACTGATTGAAATAATACACAGTTGGGAAATTGAAGCCACTTCAAATTTTAGCGAAGATGAAATCAGACTTCTTAAAAGACTACTTTTCAAATTAGTTGAAGAATAATATTACATCACCACTTACTTTTTTTACAAAGCTTTAATTAAATCAAAGAATAATATAACACTTGATATAAATGTATTCTAAAGAATTCCTATTAAAAGAAATTAACACAATACGTGAAGAAATCGGACATGACAAAGTAAATATCTTCATTGAAGAAATCTACTTTAAAAATAACGAACTATGGATCATTACAGAAGACCGTCCTGATAAATCAGCAATCATAGGTAAAGGAGGATGGGTTGTTGGAAAACTCAGAGAAAAGTTAGGCTTAGACAGTATACATGTCGAATCTTATGGAGATTTTTTAAACAAGAATTATAAACTAAAACTTTCTAAAAAAACAATCAGTAATCTTGATTTAAACCTAGTGGGACTAAAAAATCTTGAAAAAACAATTGATTATAAATTGGATAATATTTATAGTTTTAATTTTGACAATTATTTTAAAGAGCATGAATATAATGAATCTAAAAAAATTGAAGCAGTTGTAGCATTATCTGGTGGTGTTGACAGCAGTTTTTCACTAATTTTAGCTAAAAAATTAGGATTCAATCCAATTGCAGTTACAATTGATCCTGGAACAATAATTTTGCCTAATCAATTTAAAAAGAATATTAAAATTGTTACTGAATCATTAGATGTTAAACATGAATACATTGGAACAGATTATTCTGAGGTTGTCTCTGAAGCATTCTCAGGAAATGTTCATCCGTGTGGCAGATGCTCTAAAAATACGGGCAACCTGGTTAAGCAATATGCAAAAGATAATGAAATACCTATAATTATCTTTGGTGATATGCTTGCAACCGGTAGTCAATGCATAAATTTACAGGAAGATTCATTATATCGATTGAACCTGCCGGCAAGTTTAAGTGTTGGCAAACAAGAGATAAAATCCTTAATCAAAAACTATAATTTAAGCACATTTAAAGGATTTGGCTGTCCACTATTATATGAGGTTCACAGAAAATTCCCTCATATGAAGAAATTTTCCATACAGAGAATACTTAGGGAAACACGTTCAGGTGCACTTGAACCCGGCGAAGCACTTGATTTAATCTGGAGTTTCTACAAAACCAAATAGTTACCAAAACTTTAATTATAACTTATCCAAAAGTAACTATTATGATGCATAAAATTTGTCCAAGATGCGGATCTAGAAATGTTAAATGGATTATTCCACAGAATTGGTCCCAGTGGGTTTGCTATGACTGTGACTATACCGGACCAATTATTGAAGGAAACCAGGATTTGGCTGATGAAATTCATGAAAACTATTTAGAATCTCAAAAACATGAAGATTCTGAATAATATTTATTTTTTTTAGAAAATTAGACTTATTATGATTGTTGTTGGGAGATATAAATAGAAGCTGAGCTTTACTTATTGAATTCATTGAGGAACAATTAATAAGTTTTCTATAAATATCTCCGTTCAACTATCATGCTTCAATAATCAAAAGATTACATCCACAATAATAATTTGTTCATAAAAGTATATAAAGTTTAGGTATACCTAAACATCCGAAAAACTTAAAAAAATATAGGAATAATTAAATTCCCTTTTTCTCGAATTCTTCATTTAAGAAATCTTTGATATTATCTCTTGCGATTTCAACCATTTCCGGTGCAGGACCACCTGGAACAGCTCTTATTCTAACATTTTCACGAGGATTTAAAGCTTTTTGAATCAAATCATCAGCCAAATTCAACTCATCAAAACCTAACTCCACTGCAATGTCATCAATGAATTTTGAGGTAATGTCCTCCTCAGCCATTTCATTAGCGGTCGCTTCGTTAACAATTCTTCCAACAATTTTATGAGCAGTTCTGAATGGAACTTGTTTTTCACGAACCATAATGTCAGCAAGGTCTGTTGCAGTTGCAAAGTTTTTACCAGCAAGCTCTGCACATCTGTCAACTTTAAATTCAACAGACAACAACATTTTAGTCACAATAGATAATGTATCCTGAGTAACTTTAATTGAATTCCATAAATGAGGAGTGATTTCTTGCAAATCCCTATTATAAGTGTAAGCAATTGCTTTTAAGATTGTTAAAATAGTGACCAATTCACCATTAACAATTGCACATTTACCTCTTGCAAGTTCAGCAACATCAGGATTTTTCTTTTGAGGCATAATAGAAGAAGTTGATGAATATTCATCCGCCATTTCAATGACTCCAAATTCATAAGTACTCCACAACACTAACTCTTCACAGATTTTAGATAATGTAGTACAAAGACAAACCATATCAAATACTGCTTCAGATATGAAATCTCTTGCTGAAACACCATCCATGGAGTTTTCCAGATATGCATCAAAGCCAAGCAAATCAGTAGTTAACTGTCTATTGATTGGAAAACTGGTAGTCGCCATAGCAGCAGAACCTAACGGGTTTAAATTAACACGTTTATAAGTGTCTTCAAAACGTTCATAATCCCTTTTAAGTGCCTGTACATGCGCCATTAAATGATGAGCAATTGTAATTGGTTGAGCATGTTGCAAGTGAGTAAAACCGATGAATACATCTTCCAAATGTTCTCCGGCCATTTCATTTATACCTTCAATAAATTCCAAAATTCCAATCTGAATTTCAGTAATTTTCTGCCTTAAAACCAATCTAACATCACAGGCAACCTGATCATTACGTGACTTGGCAGTGTGCATAAAACCAGCTTCAGGACCTATTTTGGAAGTTACATAATTTTCAATAGCCATGTGAACATCCTCAACAGACGGGTCAAAAACTAATGCTTCATAGCCTTCCTCTTTTAAAGAGTCAAGTGCACATAATATATTATCTGCAATCTCTTCATCAATAATCCCTTCATGTTTTAACATTGAAGTGTGAGCAAAATTAGTTTTAATATCTGCTTCAAAAAGAAGTTTATCAGCTTCAAGTGATGAAGTATAAATAGCAGCTTCATCAGTCATTCCAGTTTTAAAACGACCATTTCTAATATTATCCAAGAAAATCCCTTCTTAAAAATGATTAAAAATTAAAGTTAAAATTAAATAAAAAAAAGAAATATAGATTAAGAAATCTATTTTTTCATTTCAGTGTATCCGCATTTACCACAAGCAACTCTGTCACCATGGTCAGCCATGAATACACCTTCACCACAACGAGGACAAATTTGGTTTTTTCTTACAATTTTGTCTCCATCTACTTCGTATAAATCAGATTTTTTTACCATTCAAATCACCTTATTCTTCTGCTTCAGCGTCTTCTTCGCTAGCTTCTTCTTCAGGTTCTGCATTTTTAGCAATTACATGTTCAGTTTCGATGTAAGCTAAATCTTCTGCAGTATCGTAAACTTTAGCATAACCTAATGCTTTAGGTTCACCGTAGTGTGGTTGAACGTTGTCAACAACAATTAATTCTTTTTTAGTATTTAATAAAGCAACTAATTTAGACTTGATGTCTAATACTTTAGGAGTTGCTTCTCCATCATAATCTACGTAAAATTTAATTTCTTTTCTATTAAATAATTTATTTTCTTTTTCTTCAATAAATTCAATTTCCATAATAAAACCTCATTCATTTATTTCAATAAATCCGTCAATAAGCTTTTGAGCTTTATTTTTTAAATCACCAGCTTTTAAAAGTACTAATCCTTCGTTAGGTTGACCATATAAAATGGTAGTTTCTGGATTTACCATTAAGATGCAAGGAAGAACTGCAAGATCTTCTTCCCCAGCCACTTCAATTACATAACATTCGCCATTGCTAGATAATTCAAGAGCTTCGCCTATGGTTTCCCATAGATCATCAGTAATAGTACCCGCAGGATTATCAGCTTTCAAAATATGATTTGCGCGTATAATTTCATGAGTATGATTTTTTCTTTGAATTAGATTATCTATTATACCGATATTAGGATATAATTTGTATTTAGTAAGATTAGCAAAAGTTGCATCACCAACAGAAATTAAGAACTCAGAAGATTTAATGTCTTCAATTGCATCTTCAAAGTTAGGATATAATTTACCTAACGGCTTTTTAAGCTCAGTTATTATATCTTTATTTAATTCTGCATCTAAACGTAACACAATAACACTCTACCTTACTCTTAAACAATATTCGCCTGGAATTTCAATATTTAATTCACGAGCTATTTTAGACTCTTCAGGATCAGTTATAATCAAAAGACCACTCCAGTTATCAGAAGTTGGGTTTCCGCAACTAGGACAATGATCTTTACTTGAAATCATTTTACAAACAGTACAAGCTTTCATTCTTAAACCTTCTTACTTTTTTGTTTAGCTTCCTCAATCCATTCGAATCTACCTAAGTTATTTTGTCTCATTGTAAGTGGAATTTTAGAATTCCTGTTATTATCAATGTTATTAGTAGATTCATCTTTAATAGAAACACTAACAGCTCTAGCTCTAACTAAATCTCCTTCATCTAAAGTTTTGTTAGATTCTTTTGATATTAAAGCACCTCTTTTAGCATCATAATTAATATAATCATCAGTAACTTGAGAAACGTGAATTAAACCATCCATAGGTCCAATTCTAACAAAAGCACCGTAATCCACAATATCAATTACTTCACCATCAAAGATTTCATGTTGTTCTGGTTTAAAGAAAATTGCTTCGAACACAACATTATGATAAGAAGCTCCATCACCCATAATGAGTCTTCCTTCGCTAATATCATCTATTGCATTAACACAAATAAGTAAACCAAGTTTTTTATCTAAACGACCCTCATAAGTTTCGTTTAAAGTCTTAATAGCAACTTCTTCAAGAGGACTTTCAAATCTGTAAGGTGGTATTCTTACAGTATCCTCAATTTTTGTTTTATAATACAAAATAATCCCTCATTTTTTTAATAAGTTTAATTAATATTATATTTTACCTTCAACAGCAATATATTTTTTTTGCCTTAAATACACAACTGTAATTCCTTTATCTTTTGCACGATTTTTTAATTCAATATCATTCGTAGCTAAAACTTCTGAAACTCTAAGTAACGCATCATCCACAGTTTCGTTTTCAAGTAATGAAATATCCTTTATTTCAACTTTTGAAGAATTAGCTAATTTTAAGGCTAAATTCGCATTCAACCTTACTTTTCCTTTATTATTTCTTTTTAAACCCTTCAATTCATTGATAACAAAGCTTGGAGTAATTAATTTATAAGAAGGTAATTTATTTTCAAGTTCAGTGATTATATCCACATTGAACTGAAAAGGAACCATAAAAAAATTGGTATCAATCACAACTTCTTTAGAGTTCATTATTTACCTCTACTTAATAATACCGTAACCAATTAATCTCCAACGAGCACCTACTCTACGACTTAAAGCAACCCTATCACCTGGACTTGCACAAACAGGCAATTTAAGAGTGACATCAACATCATTTTTCTTTGCAGAAGTGACAACACCAATAGTTGTTGTAGTACCACAATTAATCATTAATGGTTCTTTAATTTTAATTGGAGCAACTTCACGTTCTTCTTTAGTACCAACAACACGGTCAAGTAAATTAGCTTCCATAGTGAAAGAATCTAATACTTCAGGTAATGTGGATTCTTCACCTGCAACAGTTCCAGATAATGAATCTGATTTAGTTAAAGATGGATCCAATTTAGTTGCAATACCAACAAGTCCACCAGGACCTATTTCCTCAACTTGTTTACCATTAGCCTCAAGACCAATAATTTCAGATTTTAAAGTAACTCTTTTTCCATTATTAGTAGGGCCAGGTCTAATTTCAATAGTATCACCAAGTTTGAAAGTACCTTGAACTAATGTACCTCCAATAACTCCACCTTTGATTTTATCAGCGCCAGAACCTGGTTTATTAATATCAAATGATCTTGCAACATGCATTAAAGCAGAATCATCAACATTCCTTTCAGGAGGTTGAATTTGCTTAAGCATTGCTTCAATTAATATATCCATATTTGCGCCTTGTTGAGCAGATACTGGAATGATTAAAGCATCTTCAGCACAAGTACCTTTAACAAATTCCTTAATTTCATTATAACTTTCAATAGCTCTTTCTTTTGATACAATATCAATTTTATTTTGAACTACGATAAAATCTTTAACACCAATAACATCAAGTGCCATAAGATGTTCTTTAGTTTGTGGTTGTGGACAAGACTCATTTGCAGCAATTACTAACACTGCACCATCCATAATTGCAGCACCAGATAACATAGTTGCCATAAGAGTTTCGTGACCTGGAGCATCAACAAAAGATACTTTTCTGATTAATTCAGTTTCGCTTCCACAGTTTTCACATTTTAGAGAAGTAGTGTAACATTCAGGTTCTTCACATTCAGGACATTTTCTAAATTCAATGTCTGCATAACCTAAACGAATTGAAATACCTCTTTTTGTTTCTTCACTGTGAGTATCAGTCCATACACCTGATAATGCTTTAGTAAGAGTAGTCTTACCATGGTCTACATGACCAACCAAACCTATGTTAACATCTGACTGTACGTTCACAGATAACCACCTTTTTTAAATTTAATTCAATATAAAGTAAATAAGAAAAATAGTAAAACTATTCTTCCTCTTCTTCACCAGCACCAAGAATTTCAGCTATTGATTTGCTTCCAGCTTCAGTAACTACAGTGTTGATTTGTACAATATCATCAGCAATAGTGTTTCCTCTTACAGTTTTTCTTCTTTTAACACCATCTGCTTTAGGATGATAACCGATACCACCAGTTAATAAACTTTTGATTCTTCTGGTACCTGAAACATCTTTTTTCATGGTGAAACCGTTTTTGTCACTACCACCAGTGATTTTTAAAGTGTAACCATCTAAACCAACAATAGTACCATCAAATTCATCACCGATGACTAATCCGTTAAGTGCTTTAGTATCATCGACTTCAATTTGATGAGTTTCAGCTTTTTGAGACACAACAATTTTGAATGCCATGGTATTCCTCCATAATTTTTATAACTATAAATTTATTATTCAAAAAGACCAAATTTACCCCAATCTGGATCTTGTTTACGTTTAATTTCAACAAACTCATATAAAGTTTCAAATTCATCTTCAGTTAATTTGTCTTTAAATTCTCTTTCAATGAATTTATAGTGTTTTTCTGGAACATCAACATATAATTCATCACCTTCATCAAAATGTTTACCTACAATAGCATCTTTAATAGCCATAGCAACCCTTTGACCTCTAGGGATTGAAGGTAATGTTTCACCTTTATCTTCCATACTTGCTATAACACCTACATATTCGCCATTTTTATTGATTAATGTTTGTCCTTGTTTAACTGTACCACTAATAGATTCAATACCAATGATAGCAGGTTTACTTTGACGGAAAACTAATTTAGGTAAAGACATAAATTTAGCCGGTTTAATTATAGCATCATAAAATGCTTTTTTCTTAGCTTGTTCCATTTCATCAATCCATGCTTCATAATCTTCAATAATCTGATAGATTACGTCACCTTTGAATAATTTAACATCAGAATTATCCAAATCATCTTGAGAATTAGGATTGACATTAACATTGAAAGCAATGATAGCTCCATGAGCATCATTTTCATTTAAAGCAATTGATGAATTAATAATATCTCTACGATTTACATCACCAATGTCTGCTTCACGAATAGGAATTTCCAATTCTCTGAGTAATTTAACAATTGCTTCAAGAGAACCTAATGTGTCTGCTTTAACTAAAATACCTTCATCTTCAGTACTAATAGTAATATCTTCAATTTCTTTTAAGATTTCCTCTTCCACATCCTCTTCATCATTTAAAACTCTAAGTGGTGAACCGGAAACGACATCATCTAAATTAGGAGCAGCTATCTTAATACCTGCAGCTGCAACAACTTCATCGAATTTCTGGAATTTCTTTTTAGAATCTCTCATTTCTTCAAGCGGAAGTGGTCTTAAAATAGATCTTATTTTAGTTGTTAAAACTTCATTTGAAGAAGTCATTAAAGCGATTTCATCATTAGTTCGCAAAACACCATCGTAAATAATACTATCAATAGTTAGACCTAATCCAATTTCTTCCTTAATCTCTAATACTGTACCTTTAGCAGGAGCATCTTCATTAATTTCAAGCTGTTCTGTTAAATATTCCTGAGCAAGTCCTAAAAGCATTGCTAGAACTTCAATAATTCCTTCACCAGACCTAGCACTAATCGGAATAATACTAATTTGTGAAGCAAAGTTACTTATTCTATCAAATCTTTCAGATTGGAACCCTTCCTTGTGAAGAGTACCTACAATTTCATACACTTTAGTATCCAAAGCTTGTTGCACACTTGGAGCCTGTTGTGTAAAAGATTCTTTAAAAGAAGCACCTTCATGTGTCTCCCAACCGAAAATCATGTCGATTTTATTTGCAACAACAATGAAAGGAGTTCTATACATTTTAAGAATATTTAATGCTTCAAATGTTTGTGGTTTAAAACCATCATTTATATCAACAATTAAAACAGCTAAATCAGCTAATGCACCACCACGTTTTCTTAAACTAGTGAATGCAGCGTGACCAGGAGTATCAATAAAGAATAATCCTGGGATTAAATCTTTGATAGTTAATTTTGATATAAAATTCCCACAGATTTCTTCAATAGTATCATTTGGTATCTCTGTAGCACCAATATGTTGTGTAATACCACCTGCTTCTTTATCAGCAATAGTACTTCCTCTAATATAATCTAATAATGTAGTTTTTCCATGGTCTACATGTCCTAAAACTGATACAATTGGGGATCTGATTTTCATAATATCTTCTTTAATAATAAAATTTTTAAACTCTAAATTTATTCATAAATTAAATCATTATCAATGATTTTGTAATCACAAATTTCATCTTCATTAAAGAAAAGACCAATTTCTCTTTCTGCAGATTCAGGAGCATCTGAAGCATGAATAATGTTTCTACCGGTATCCATACCAAAGTCTCCTCTAATAGTTCCAAGATCTGCTTCTAAAGGATTGGTTGCACCAACGATTTTTCTAATAGTAGTGATTGCTTCTTCTCCTTGAATAACCATAGCAAGGGATGGTGAAGAAGTAATGTATTCAACTAAACTTGGGAAAAATGGTTTTTCAGCGTGTTCTCCATAATGAGTTTTTGCTAAATCTTCATCAATTTGAATTAATTTACATGCGACGATTTGAAGACCTTTTTCTTCAAAACGGGATAATATTTTACCCATAAGACGTCTTTGAACAGCGTCTGGTTTCATCATTACAAAACTTTTTTGAATCATTCTTTAACCCATTTAACTTTTCTTGGAACTCTTCCGAGTT
>NZ_JAFUHT010000047.1 GCF_017468685.1 Methanobrevibacter sp. | reverse complement strand
AACACGTGATGGATTAATTAGATGGATCAGATTACAAAAAATCCGCTGGACAGAACGAAATGTCCTGACCCAAAAAAACATGAAAATTAAAACAAACATTCAAAAAATCAATTCTGCATCATGACAATTTTGGACAGAGCCTTATTTTTATTCTGCATTTCAAAATACAGTAAATTTCATATTTTTTCTGGTTAGTTTTTGTTTAAATGTTTGTAAAGGGAGAAATGGAATGGTTATCCCCTTATTTATGTATTAGTGTTAGTAGTGTTGTTTTTTCTATATCTAGGATTTTAGATACTTCGTCTTCTGTGAATGTTTTTAATAATTTTTTAATAATTTTTCTTTCTCCTTTTTTTTCACCATCTTCTCTTGCATTGTTTTCTATTTCGGATATTACTCCTTCTATTTTTTCACTCAATCCGATCATATCCATTAGTTCATCTTGTTTTTCTTCATCAATGTATTCAATGATGTTCAGATACATTGCAAGCACTACATCATCCACCTCATCGGCTGGAATGCAGTTTTTTTTCTCTTTAATGTATTCACACATTTCTCTGGTTATTTCTGCTTCACTTTCTTCGGTTTTGAATAGTGGCAGTGCAATCATCAAAGAGCAATCATAGGGGTTCAATTTATAATTGTGTTTAAATTTGTCGCGTAGAATACTTAAATCTTTCTGTTTATTGATTGTTTTAGTTTTAATAATTCGTGGACAGAATATTAAAGGTTTATTCTTATAGCTACTTATAATTCCTTTATCAGAAATTGTAATAATTATAAAATCCACATGTGCCTTCTTTTTGCAGTGTACTCTGTCAAAGTAATTATATAATTGTTTTAAATCTTTTGTTCTCAATGCATTCTTCTTGAATTCAAACAGTATGATTTTTCCAGATTTTGTCACAGCGGCAAAATCGAGGAAGTTGTTGAATATTTTAGGTTTTTTGAGATTTTCAAGACCTATGATTTCTGTTGGAGATATTTCAACAATCTCTTCGTTGATTTCCAGTATCTTCAAAATGAAGTTGGCGAAATACATGAAGCATATCTTGAACATCAAATCTCGGTTGATTCTGTTTTCCTGAGCCATGGTAATCCTCTTTAATCCATTACGAAAATTGTGTAAATCATTTATTAGATTATCAAGCATCATATATAAAGAATTGCTTTTATTTGAGCTCAATTTAACGTTTTAAGAGCAATATTGATGTTTTAGTGTTATATTTTGATGTTGGAACAATATTGGTGGGGTTGCTAGAATTAAAAAATTATTTATAATTATTATCTACATATATATTAATGTATAATTAATTTCAGGAGATATTATGAGCAATAGGAAAATACAAATGCCTCGTGAAGTTTACATTGATCCGGGTATTATAAAGGATACTGGTGAAATTTGTAAATCATTGCATTTAGATAAAAAGATTTTAATCGTTACAGGTGAACATACATATGATGTAGGTGCAATACCTGTAATGGAAAGCCTTGAAAAAGCTGACATTGAGTTTGATGTGACTAAAGTTAGCAAAGCAACTTATGATTCAATATCTGAAGTTGAAGAACTTATTACTCCAGACACTACTGTTTTAGGTATTGGTGGGGGAAAAGTAATTGATGTTGCCAAGCTCTCTTCTCATAATCAGGGCGTTTATTTTGTATCCATGCCTACAACCGCTTCACATGATGGTATCGTATCTCCTTTAGCTTCAATTAAAAATCCCAACACTTCAACATCTGCCAAAGCACAGTCTCCAATAGCTGTAATTGCAGATACTGAAATCATAGCTCAGTCTCCATTCAGACTACTGTCCGCAGGCTGTGCCGATTTGATTGCCAATTTCACTGCTATCAAGGATTGGGAATTGGCTCACAGATTAAAGCATGAGCCAATCAGTGAATCGGCAGCGGCACTGTCAATAATGTCAGCTCATTTGATAACTGACAATGTGGCCAACATCAAGCCTAATCTTGAAGCCAGTGCAAGAATAGTCATGAAATCACTGTTCAGTGGAGGAATGGCAATTAGCATTGCAGGCTCATCACGCCCTGCAAGCGGATCTGAACACCTTTTCTCACATGCTCTGGATAAAATCGCAGACAAACCTGCACTTCACGGAGAGCAATGTGGTATAGGTACAATATTGATGATGTATCTTCACGGAGGGGACTGGAAAGCAATAAGGAATGCTCTTAAGGCAGTACAGGCACCAACCACTGCAAAAGAACTGAATATTCCTGATGGGGATATTATTGAAGCATTGGTTATGGCTCATAAAATCAGGCCTGAAAGATACACTATTTTGGGAGATAATGGAATTTCAAAAGAGGCGGCTTACGAGCTGGCTTATAAAACAGAGGTGATTTAGATGATTACATTGATAGGTAAAGATTTAGCAAAGGAAGGTCAGGAATTCGTTTTTTTAGGTCCTGCTGATGAATGTGAAAATTGCCGGTTTAAATCATCCTGCATAGGCAATTTGGAGTTGAACAGAAAATATGTTGTCACAGGCATTAAAGAAAATGAACAAAATTGTCCAATTCACTCTGGAGGAAAAGTAATTCCAGTTGAAGTCGATAGGGCTAAAATAGATATTTTGACAACTTCAAAAAATATTTTTGAAGGATCAACATTCACATTTAATGCACCTGATTGTGATGAGAATTGTGAGTTTCATGATTTGTGTTTCCCTGACGGTTTGGTTGAAAACGATAAATGTATCGTTCTGGACAATGGTGGAAAACATAAAGAGGAATGTAAAAAAGGTTATAAGCTTAATAAATTAACATTAGGATTTGTGATATAAATGAAAGACACTAGTAGTAATAGTTCTTCTAAAAAGAATGCCGGATATAAAGCTGCTGAATATGTTGAAGATGGAATGGTTTTAGGACTGGGTACCGGTTCAACCACACATTTTTTCATTGAAAAAGTAGGAATGAGAATAAAGGAGGAAGGGATTAAAGTAATGGGAATTCCAACATCATTTCAATCATTGTTAATAGCTAAACAATGGAACATTCCAATAACTACCTTAGAAGAGCAGGATATTGACTTATCAGTTGATGGAGCAGATGAAGTTGACGCTGATTTCAATTTAATTAAAGGTGGAGGAGCAGCACACACTAAAGAAAAGATTGTTGATTATGCTGCAGACAAGTTCATAGTCATTGTGGATGAATCAAAAGTGGTTGAAGAATTGGGAAATTTCCCAGTACCTGTAGAAGTGCTTCCTGATGCATCAAGAATGGTTATA
This sequence comes from Methanobrevibacter sp., assembly GCF_017468685.1. Classification (NCBI taxonomy): domain Archaea; kingdom Methanobacteriati; phylum Methanobacteriota; class Methanobacteria; order Methanobacteriales; family Methanobacteriaceae; genus Methanobrevibacter; species Methanobrevibacter sp. The sequence goes on along the minus strand of NZ_JAFUHT010000047.1, from coordinate 4,298 downwards.
AAAGCATTGGAGGATATGGGTGCAACTTGTGAGATTAGAATGGCTCAAAGAAAAGACGGACCTGTAATCACCGACAATGGCAACTTCGTAATCGATGCCAAATTTGATAAGATTGACTCTCCGGCACACATGGAAATTGACTTGAACTCAATACCTGGTGTGGTTGAAAACGGAATATTCTCACAGATGGTTGATAAGGTAATCATCGGAACAGATGACGGTACCAAAGAGTTGTAGTGATACTAATGCCTATGTTTGACATTCCTGATATTAAGGATTTGACCTATAAGATTGCAATCGTATTTGGAGCGATAATTGTAATTTATGGCGTATTATGGTTACTTGTTAATCTGGGAGTGATTCCAGCAATAATTGCAGCGGTATTTCCTCAAATTGTGCTAATAATCATTGGATTGTTCATAATCTATACTGCAATTGATAGAAGAAACAAATATTATTAATTTTTTTTTCTTTTTCTTTTTATATTAGATTGACTAATAATTAATTAATGACAGTCAGAACTCATTTTTTAAAATTAAATACAAATAAAAACTTTGAAATCATTGATATCACTTCAAAAATCAATGAATTGATTGACATAGAAACAGGTTTAATCTCAATTTTTTCAAAACATTCCACTTCGGCCATTGTCGTTAATGAAAACGAGGCAGGTTTGCTTGGGGACTTGGAATTCACTTTGGATAATTTAATTCCGAATAAATTCTCATATAATCATGACAGGATTGACAATAATGCACACTCACACCTGAAGTCATTTCTCCTTTCATCAAGTGAGTGTCTGCCGATTAAAAATAATAAATTGGATTTAGGCACTTGGCAGTCAGTATTTTTCATTGAACTTGATGGGCCAAGAAGCAACAGAACAATAACTTTAACTATAATTGGAGAGTAATATATTATTAAGATGTGATTATTATGGATGATGAGACATTAAAGACTTACGGTTATGTAATCAGTTCCTCATATAGAGAGAAATCTGTCAAATCATTAAATGATGGGGATAAAATACCTACGGATTTGGCTGAAGACATTGGAATTCGTACAAATCACATTTCCAAGGTTCTGCGTGAACTTAAGGAATGTGGTGTTGCCGAATGCATCAATGAGGAAAAACGCAAAAATAGAGTGTATAGACTAACTTCCAAAGGTGAAGATATAGCTAAACTTATTGATTAATATTTATTTTTTGACGTGGTGGGATATAATTGAGAAGATGGACAATAATTTTGATGGCTTTTATAATTCTTTTACTTATTTTAATCTTCCTTTTCAATAATTATGATGCCATACCACAGATGAGCAATTACTCTCAAATGGAAACACAAATGAGAAAATTATGGTATTGAAAAAGAATTTATTTGTTGATAAATTCAATTTCAAATGCAATAACAGGATAATCTAGGGTAAAATTAGTAATTACTTCAGGTGAAACCTCACCGAAGAAACCTTCAATTGAACCTGCGTTAGAAACTCCAGTCACATCAGCAACTCTGCCTTCAATGAAAGTCCTGTTTTTGCTGTCTGATATTTCCATTGTGTATCCTAAGTTGGATAAAACACTGCTCATTACAGATTTGATTTCAGTAAAGTTAGCAGTTGAATGGCAAATCACTGCAGCTAATTTTTTGGATGAAACAGTCTTGTTTTCTTTTGATTCATCAAGGTATAAGACATCACCGATTTCAAAGATCTTTTGAGGCAAGTCTTCATGCTTGTTGTCCTCTAAAAATTCCATCAGTGAATTAATTAAGCTTGTTCTAATCATGGTTCTGTCGATTGTAATCGGCCTTGCAACCTGAACGTGAGGTTTTTCTTCCTGGTTCATTTTGGTGTAGTGAGCATCTTCACTGGTAAGCATAAGACTCATAACTTCCTGGAATCCCAAACCGATCATGACTTCACGAATTGTTGATTCAGCTTTAAACCAATTGTTTTCATAAGCAACGGTGTTGATTTCAGGCAATTTAGCTTCAACACTGTTAATATGATATTGAACAGCAATATTTTCAACAATGTCCACTTCATGAAGGATGTCCACTCTGTAAGCAGGAATAATTGCTTTTACTTCATTGTCATTTAATATTTCAGCATCAAAACGAGCTTTTAAGAGCAAATCATGAATGTCCTGTGCGGTTAAATCGGTTCCGCCAATCAATTCGTTAGCAGTATCAACATGAACATTCATCTCCTGTGGAGTTAAATCCGGGGAAGTAATGGTTTTGTCACTGTATTTGACTTCCATAGATTTGATTTCTCCTCCAACTTCAGCAAATGAAGAGCAGATAATGTTTAGCGCTTGATTGACTGCCCTTTCATCAGTACCGGTTACATCAACAATGATGTTTCTAGTATCTTCCCTGATTTTGGTCAGCTCACCGTTGATGATTGGAGGCATGGACAATACATTGTCATCTTTATCTAAAATTAAAGGATATTTGTCAAAGTCTTCAATCAAATGAGCATAATCTTTACCTTTGTCATGCTCGGTTAAGATTTCCTGAGGAGTCATTTCTGTATCTTTTTCTAAAGGAACGAATGCATTTGCATCTTTAGGTGTTGCAATGTATTTGTATGGGGCGGTTACTACGTCTGCATTATGTATACCGATTGCCACTTTTTTCCTGTCCCTTCCAATAACCCAGTGGAGGTTTTCCTGGAAATCCATTACATATTTGAGTTTATCGCCAGTAAAATCAACATTGTCAATCTTTGCAAAAGCAATATATGGTCTGATTTTGGCAACTTCCGCTTCAACAATTACTTCTTCATTGGAAGGCACTACTTTATAGTCAGGCAAACCTATTTCCTGACCGATGAACCCCTTAAATGATCTTGCCACTCCTTCAACAGATAAGTTGTCCGGACGGTTTGGGAAGAATTCGACTTTGATTTCCTCGTCATCAAAATCTTCAATATCACTAGACATCATTGGTAAAGTGTCTATCAGTTCATCTTTGTCCATATCTATTCCTAATTCTTTTAAATCATCATATTTGAATGTTATAACTGGCATTTAATAACTCCTATTTAAAATCCATAAATTAACATGAAAAATAGAGATTCAATAACAAAATGAAGTGCTCTATGCTCTAACTCGCCCATATCTCTTATTAAAATAGTATGGGTTACATCAATTACAAAATGAATAAGGGCTGCTTGTATTCCAATCACTGGATTCAGGAAAACTATTGACAATACAATGAAATGGAATCCTGCTTCCATGCTTTCATGTGCCAGCCAAGTCTGCCAGGTTGAATGAGTGGATTGTTGAATCAAACCTCCTAATAGGATATAGAAGTTATTGAATACCTTCCACATCAAGGTGGTGTGCAATACATCACTTATAGCTAAAACAACGGCAACATAAAACCATATTAATTCCATTTTTACACAGTCCTAATTTTTGATAATATTAATAATATGATTTTATTATATAATATAGTTAACTATTAATCCATTGTTCTTGCTTTGAAAAATTATTTTTACTTTCAAATATTAATTTAACCTTGTAAAATTGCTTTGATTTATAACTAAATGATTTATATAGTTTGTAAATAAAAATAAATCTGGGTGTAATGATTATGATTAAATTTAATGCTTTTTCACGATTAAAAAATTTTTTTAGCAGATTCAATCCTTTAAATTCATTCAAATGGGAGGGGTCTAATGATGAGAATATAGAACCACCTTCATCAAGAAATTTGTTAGAGGGGTTAATTAAAAAGTATCCAAATATGGAATATATTATTTTAATATCAATATATCATTTGATGAATACTCAAAATTCTAATAAGGAATATTTGACAGTAGTGAATAAAGATTTAAGATTAGTTTGTGATTTGGTGGAAGGTAATGAATTGATTGTGGAAACACCTATTCAACTTGAAAGTGAAGGTGAAAAAGATAATCTTTTAATAGCAACTCATAATCATTTTTTTGGTGCGATTATTCCATCATTGGGAGATATTTGTAATGCATTAAATCATAAATGTAAATTAATTTCCATTGTTTCAGATAATAATATTGGCATAATATTTATAGGATATGATGGAAGTTGTGATGAGGAGCTGATAAATGTTTTTGAAACTTTTCATGGTTATCTTGATATTTGTTTTAACTTTGAAAGAAATGATGAATTATAGTTAATTACCAAACTTTTGGTATATATGTTTCAAACCATTTGTCATATACTTTTGTATCTAAAATCGATTCAAAGTAAGTATTTATAGTTAATTCATGTAAAAATTCTTTTGATTTTAGATAATGATGTTTTATTT
>NZ_JAFUHT010000046.1 GCF_017468685.1 Methanobrevibacter sp. | reverse complement strand
AGAGTCCAGGTCTGCAGTGGTACCCCTGAACGCAACCGTGTGCAAAGGCAAATTGGCATTAATCGTATTGTTTTCAAGTACTGCATTTGGAGAATATTCCATCCTTATACCATAGACACGTCCTTCAGCACGGTTATCACCGTTGATGTTGACTGTAGTGTTGATTATTTGAACATTACGATTATTCCTGTACTTGGTACCTTCACAATAGATCCCATAGGCATCAGTATTTTTGGGAGCGACATAGTTGATTACCGTATTGTAAATGCCCACATTATCAGTATGCCATACTAGGATTGCAGCATAATCATTATTCTCAAAGGATTCAGTCACATTCAATACAATATTATTCAATGTGACACCATCAGCCTCGATGCTGAAAACCGTATTCTTCAATGTATGATTATTACCGTTTATTGTGACATTGTTTGCCCTAACGGCCAATATGCCAAGATCATCCATATCCTCAGATATAAATAAATTAGCATAAGAGTAAGCAGGTTTCAATGTTCCCCTTACAAAATAATCATGAACATTATCGGAAGTGATATTGATTGTCAAATCAGCCACATCAGCCTCACCCAATGTTTGATTATCATTGGAATCGACTGCAACATGATTGGATGATGAAACAACTACAGTTTCATTAGACACATCCGAAATAGTATCAGTTACATTATCATCATGCGCCGAAACGGATGTTAATGAAACTAGCAATATCAACATTAATAATGATATTTTCAATGAATCTCTTATCTTTCTCACCTCCCCACCAAAATCCATAATATATTCTAAAAAATATTTTAATAAAAATTAAAATATGGTTAATATTTTATCTAAAGTGTAATATATAATTTGGTAAAATGAAGTTTATGAAAAAAGAATGTATTAATGAAAAAAATAAAAAAAGAGAAGTAAATGAATAATTTAATCATTTACTTTTTGACTTTAACTGTTTTTTTAGCGGTTGTTTTGCCATATGTTGCGGTGTAAGTTACTTTTTTACCCTTTTTGAGTTTTTTAAGAACTGATTTTTTAACTGTGATTTTAGCAACACCTTTAGCATTGGTCTTGGCAGTGTACTTTTTACCTTTAAACTTAAAGGTTACTTTCTTGCCCTTAACCACTTTGCCGTTGATTTTCAGGGTTGCTTTAATGACAAGTTTTTTAGCAGACCTTTTAACGGTAACTTTCTTAAGTGTTAAAGTAATCTTATCAGCAGCTTTAGGAGCAACAACCTTCAAAGTAGCGGAACCTGTGGAAGCTGCATACTTGCTGTCACCAAGATATTTATAAGTCAATACCTTATTACCAGCAGTCAAACCTGCAACAGCGACACTTGCAACACCTTTAGCAACATCAGCATAGTATTTCTTACCATCCACATCAACCAATACGACACCAGTAGCATCACTTGGTAAATTGATAGGAATGGTGACTGTTTGACCTGCAGTAATGCTGGAAGGAGCATTCACACTGGCGGTTGGGGTTGCCTTGGCGACACTGACATCCTTATAAGTGCTGAAGCTTGGATAGTTACCTTCATAAGCAACAGTAATCTCATGTTCACCAGCACTTAAATTATTCAAATCATACTTTGCGGTACCGTTAACAACCTCTACAACAACAGGGTCATTGTCATCAACATATATAGTCATATTACCTGTTGCATCAGACGGTAAATCAAGACTAATGGTGTTGTCGCCGGTGGTTAAATCATCAAGAGAAGATATCTTAGGAGTAACAGTGATTGTAGCTGTGGTTTCAAATGTTTTATCTCCCTGATAGGTTAAATCAAGAGTGTGTTCACCTACAGTCAAGTTGGATAAGGTGAAAACAGCAGTACCGTTAACGACATTGGCACTGATAGCACCAGAAGTGTTACCGTCAACAATGACTCCTAACATGCCGTTGAGCTCTTCAGGGAAAGTGATATTGATTAAAGCATCATCACCATAACCGAACTCGTCCTCTTCAAGTTCAAGATTATAATAAACTTCAAGATCACCGGTTGCTTCATTGCCGTTATACTTATCATCACCGGAGTAAACGGCACGTACACTGTATTTGCCGATAGGCAAGTCACTAAGAGTTAATGATTCATCAACGTCACGAACTTCAGGATCAAAACTGTTAATATAATAAGTTATGTTACCGGTTGCATCATCAGGCAAGTCATAAACATAAATCTCAGCATCCTCACCTAAACTGACCCAACCATCACTTACATAAAACTCAACATCCTTCTTAACAACATTGAATGTGACGTTAACCTCTTCACTAGGATTATAATTAGCATCACCAGAGTAGGTTGCATAAACAGTATATTCACCTTCCCCTAAACCAGCAAAAATAGCACTAGCGGTTTCACCGGAAACAGTGATTATTTGCTGTGAGTCTTTAAGACGGAATGTTACAGTGCCAGTAGCGGAACTTGGCAATACAGCTTGAACGCCAATGGCATCACCAACATAAACATCATCACTTACAAGAGACAATTCAATGCTTGAATCTGCCTTATTAATAGTGAATGCTTTGCTGATAGTTGCTGGAGCAAAATCATCATCACCAGCGTAAACAGCAGTCAAGGTATAATCACCAGCAGGCAAATCATTCAAGGATTCACTAGCAAAACCATTAGTGATATCTGAAACGATTGTTTTAACAACCTCACCGGAAGAATCAGTAATATTGAAAACAATACTTTCACTGGAAATAGTTGAATTTAAAGTAGCGTTGACAACAAAATCACCAGCATAAACAGGATTTTCAGTAATGTTTAAAGTTAAACCAGATACAGCCTTAACCGGAATATAAACCGCTTCAACATCTAAAGCCTCAACATTACTACAAACAGCAGAAACCTTAACATCACGATTTGTAGTAGGAGTGTAACTTAAAGTATAAAGACCAGTAGCCTTATCAAAACTAGTGGGTGCTATAGGTTCACCATCATCGATCACGAATTTCAAATTCTGTGAATAAATACGATTACCATTATCATCCACTAACTCACCAACAATACTACCAGCTTCACCCAAAATTAAACTTTTAGTTAAAACATTAAATGAAACATCAGAAACTATTTTACCATTACCCTCAATAGTAATAGGATTAGCACTATCAAACTTATTATTATTTAAAGCAATATTAGCTTCAGATACAATTTCAGATGATTTAAGATTATTTTCTTCAAAGATACAATCAGATATGTTGATTAAATCAACATTTCTAGTAAAAATATTTTCATTTAACTTACTGCAAGTAACAAATGTACACTTGTTTATTACAACATTAGATGGTTTCGCAATAGGATTATTGTCTTCATCATAACTGTAATCTACATTAAATATGGCACAATCCTCTCCACTAAGATAATTATCAATACAATTTTCAAATGTACAATTTTTAAAATATAAATTTTTAACATCACCTATTATATAAATTATACCATATCCATTAGTATAATCTGAAGTTGTTGTAAATTTTATATTTTCTATAGTAATATTTTCACCACTCGGAATATAAAGTAATGAAGGGTCATGATAATTAAGATATTTTTTAAAGACTATGGTTGCATTAGTACCCTCTTGTGGTTTAATACAGATATTATTTAAACTAACCATATCTTCATTAACACCTAACATTATACCTGAATTGATATAGTAAGTTCCATTCAAATAGTAAGTACTATCTCCATCCATAAAAACATTATATGTTAATGTTCCTTCAGGAATAATTTTTTCACTAGCAGCATTTAAAATATCCTCATAACTACTTAATTTTTCATTTTTATTACTCAATAGTGAATTATATTTATTCAACTGTTCATTGATTCCATTAGAAAGTAAATTATTGTATAATACATAAAATGTATCTTCTGTTCCAACATACACCATATTATTATTTATTACTTCACCATGAATTGTTGAAGTAGTGTTATATGCCCATACAACTGTTGATCTCCACTTATTAAGTGAATAATAGATATCGATTACCCATAATATTCCTGCATCATCACCAATATATAAATAACCATCACTACCTACTGCAAGAGCAGAAGAAACGGGATTAATTTGAGTAATATAATTTGCACTACTGGAACTAACACCTGCACGATAAATATTACCTTCAGCATTAACAGTATACAATACAGTATTTGCACTATTGATTGCTAAAGTACTACCAACATTACCTCCAACAGTGATATCTTTAACAACACTACCAGTTGAATCTATTCCACGAATATGATTATTACTAGTTAAAATGTAAAGATAATCTCCACCAATAACAGGTTTGCCCACAGTATTAGCTAAAATGATACTGGAAGCGTTAGTGGTTAAATCAACACGCATTAAACCATTAACAGTATTTACCCATAAGTAATTATTCCAAAGAACTGGAGCAGAAAGCAATGCATAATTTTCAACACCATTGATCTCTAAAATACTACCCATATAAGTATAAACACCATTTACCTGTTTTACAACTGCAATCCAAGCATTGCCATTTTCACCATATGGATATTCACTGCTTACATAAATTGTATCATCATTAATCAATACACCATATTTACTGGATGCTTTCCACATGTCTGAAGTAGCATTAACCTCACTACCAGTGGCAGCATCAAAGAAATATAACTTATCCATATCACAAGGAGCAACAAGAACTCCATTATGCAATGCTAAATCATGGAAATTATCATAATCAGGATAATCAGTCCAAGGAGAAGAAGCACTCCATATTAAATCACCATTAGTAATGTTTAAACAGTAAATGGAATGCCCATTAGGAACATAAATCACATCTCCATCAATTAAAGGAGTACCGCCTAAAGCACCACTTAAACTAGCATTCCATAATTGAGTACCATTAAAATTATCAGGAACTATAACAGTACCTGAAGACCCATTAGTATCATTTTCTTCACTAGGTTCAACATAGTCCCCAATATCATAAAAATTATTAGTATCCATACCATTTACATTCAAATAACTATTAGAAGTATAGATTGAATAAGTGGCATTGTTTGCTCCATAGAAATCATTATAATAACAATTAAAGTATGCAGCAGTTGAACTACTTCCAGTATATGAATAATAAATATCCATACCCTTATTTACTGGTGCAGTGTTGTTAATAAATTCACTATCAGTTACATTTAAATATCCTGCACCATTAGCCCATATAGCACCACCAGCACTATTTGGAGCATTATTGTTTTTAAACAGACAATTGTCGACAGTTACTCTGACTCTGTTGCTTGAACCTATTGCACCTCCACCATATTGACCAGTACAAGTATTTTCTATGAATGTGGAATTATATACTTGTAAATCACTGTAAGCATATAATGCTCCACCATTCCATCCTGCTTTATTATTTCTGAATACTGAATTCCAAATACTTGTATTTGCATAGTTGTGAGTGTGTATTGCACCAGCCCACCAATTTGCACGATTATTTTCAAAAGTAGAATCATAAACTTCCAAATAACCACAGTTATTAATACAACCAGGCTCACTTAAACCAATATTATCATAAAATTCACAATCCTTAACAGTCATCCTAGCATTATTAACAGCAGTACCCCAAGATGTGTAATAGTTGGTTATTGCACCATAACTAGACTTAATATTTGTAAAAGTACAATTTTCAAGTAACGCATATCCATAATTCAACCAGATTACTGACTGGTGAGAACCTGTACAGTTAATATTATTGAATACACAGTTTTTAAAGACATAGTTTCCATTACCCATCAGTTTCATTAAAATATTATCTGACAAGTACTGGAATGTCACATTCTCAAATTTTACATTTAAATTATTGCCTGAAGTAACAATAGGAATGTAATTATATACTGGAGCACTATTCCAATCGGCACTACCTATATAACTGCCTTCCTCCCCTACAATAGTTATGTCATGATTTATACTGATTTGATCTGAACTACTGCTTGACGGAGCAATGTCACTAGCATTTAATTTAACTGTATCTACACTTGAATCCTCGACATCAGATTTTAAATCAGCCCAAGAATTAGCATATTGAGTTGATCCACTATCTGAAATCACTTCATCGCCAACATCAGATGTTGACACATCATCAACAGAATCATCAACAGAAATTACATCATCCGCAACTTCCACAGATGAAACTTCTTCCAAAGAACTAATGTCCTGTGCAGAAACAAATGAAATTCCCACCAAAAACATTAGAAATATTAAAGAAACAAAAATGCTTTTATTATCCATTTCAATCTCCCTTATTCTTTAAAGTTTTTACACCTAAAATTTAAATTTACATTATTAAACAACTAATTCAAATAATATATATTTTAATTACAATATAACATATTAAAGTACATTTGAATAATTATCTAATGTATACTTTTTTATATAATAATGCATATAAACTTTACTTAATTACTTGTAAAAATAGTAGGATAATATAATAGAAAAAAAGTTTAGTTAGGGGGAAAATAAAAAAATGAATTTAAAAAAATATGCAATGATACTGCTGGTCATCGCAATACTAATTAATATAAGCGGCATTAATGCAACAGACAATAATACTGACATAATAGATACGATTAATGAAGATACAGTAGGTTCACTAGAAAAAAATTCAATTTCAGAAAGTATAGATCATGACCAAAACCCACATGAAGAAATATTAACACAGACACAGGATGATGAAATATTATCAGATTTTCTACCTGCAGCTACACAAATCACATTAACAATCAACGATACAGCTAAACTGGAAACAACCGGAAACATAACAATAAATATGCACCTATCATTCACAGCCATTGAACATAATGGTGAATTCAAATCACAGAACATAAGCATCTACGAAAACAACACACTAATAAAAACACTAAACATAGGTGAACTAAATCTACCCGAACTAGGAATAGTAACCGGAACCGGTGCAAGTTCATCAATTCCATATCAAGCAGACCTAACATTCAATTACACCATTCATGACAACTCTTACTTAACCACCTCATTTTATGGAACTTACTCCAATACATTACAATTTGAAAAAATAAAAAACATAGAAAAGTACACACTGAACAACACCAACATCCTAATTAACAACCAACCCTTATCAACCAATAATACTCTCACAAATAACATTACCAGTCTAAAAAAAGCATTAGAACTGATTAAAAATAATGAAACTTTAACTTTGAACAATATAAACTTCATACAAGACACAAGCGAAGCACTAGTGCTTAATAAGAATATTACAATTATAGGAAATAACGTCATTTTCACATTGCAGAATAAAGGATTATTATTTGAAATAAATCCAAACACAATCATTACTTTTGTTAATTTAACATTTATCGGAAACAATCCCGACATAATCAAAAATAACGGAAACGTTAAATTACTAAACTGTACATTTAAGGAAAATAACCTAGGTTTAATTACAAATAATGGAGAATTAGAAATAATAAACTCAAAATTCCAAGAAATAGATCAAATATACTTAGACAGACTAACATCAAATCAGGACGGATTAATAAAAAATTATGGAACATTAAAAATTACAAACACCTCATTCACCAACAATAACGATTTCTTACCTTATAACTTACCAATTGAATCTGAAACAATAAAAGCAATAATATACAACAAGGGAATTTTAACAATTAACAGCACCGAAATTAAAAACCTAAAAGACAGAATCATATACAATGATGGAAAATTAATAATGATAAATACCATAATCGAAAATATAAACACTGTAGAAGCTACAGCAATCTATAAAACATCAACAAAACAAACATTAAACAACCAATACACCTATAACACCTACAGAATCAACAGTAAGACAAAAACAGTTGATGGTGCTGCAATATACAACAAAAATCAAACAGACATTATCAACACAACATTCCAAAGCATCACTGGAAGCAATGGAGGGGCAATATACAATACAGGCAAACTCACAATTGAAAATGCAACATTAATGCAATGCAATGCAGCAAACTCAAACGGAGGAGGAATATATAACACTGGCGAGACAATAATAAACAACTCAAAAATAATCGCCTGTCAAGGTCAGGATAAAATTTATGGGGGGAATTATAATAATATTGATCTTAATGGTGGAGGAATATACAATAATGGAACATTAAATATCTCCAACACTGAAATAACTGAATGCAATGGAGTGGGAGCAGCAATATACAATGACAATATATTAAATCTGGAAAATAGCAAAATAACACACAACTATCCATTCAGTTACCAAATACTCGAATGGGTTGAAAATTTTGTTTATCTTATTGGAGTGCATTCAGGTGTAATTTATAATGCTGAAAATGCCAATGCAATTATAAAAAACACATTATTTAAAGACAACATCCTTGTTTATTCAACTAATGATAGGCAACATAGATATTACGGAACCATAAAAAATGATGGAAACATGGAAATCAGAGGATGTGTCCTTGACCATAACCACATTGGTGACTGGTCAGAATTTTTTGCAGGTGACGGTTCAATAAACCTATACAATACTGGAAACCTAAAAATCATGTACACTAGTGAAATAAATACCCCGGAATATAAATTTGAACCAAATCCAATCAGAAATGCCCCTCCTAAAAGCTTCTTATTCAATACAGATGGCGGAAAAAGTGAAAACTACTACTTCCTACCAACTTTTGAAAAAGAATATTATACAATCAAATACAATCAGACAGAAAACATCACTATAAAACTGGCATTAACCAACGGAGAGGAAATAATCAGCTTTGATGATTGGGACAATCTACTCATACCACTTGATTTAAACATGACAATCACAACAGTAAACGATCAAGGAGAATACATAAACATAACAACAATAATAAACAACGAATACACATTCCCATTCACATACACCCAAAACAAAGCAACATACATGATAAGTGCAGACATCCTGAACTTCAAAACCAGTGCAATAGTGGATACAGCAAAAGAATTCAGTGAAATGACTGTAAACTACAACAACATAACCTATAATGACGGAAAAATCACATTCCACGTTAAAGTCACAGGAAACCTCACAGCACAACCAACCGGAAACGTTACATTCACATACAACAACAAGGAAACCACAGTCAACCTGACCGATGGTGAGTGCAGCTTTACAATCGATGAAACATTAAAACCTGCAAACTACACAATGAGAATCGACTACAATGGAGATAACGAATACTTTAAAATATTAAAACAAAACTATAACTTCACTGTTTACAAAATAAAAACCAACATCACATTATCCGCTCCGGAAATCAAAATCGGCGAAACAGGAAAACTGACAATAACAATCACCCCCGGAGATGCAAAACTATACGGAAACTTATACTACACCACCGACCGGGAATATGAAAGAAACGCCGACACACCAGGAACAAGAACACTGAAACTTAGCAACTTCCCAGTGGGAACACATAACCTGACAGTAATATTCAAGGAAGACGAGTACTACACCGGAGGAACCGCAAGCATAATGTTTGTAGTAAGCAGATACGAAACCAGCCTAAACATCGAAAGCAATGACATCAAAGCCGGTGAAAACGAAACACTAAACATCACCATCCAACCAGGCGACGTCAGAGGAGAAGCAACAATATCCATCAACAATGAAAACAGAACAATATTCCTCAACAACACCACAACACCAATCACACTAACCGATCTGGAAGAGGGAACCTACACCGTGACAGTATATTACCCGGGAGACAGCAAATATGCTCCTTCAAATGCCACAACCACTTTCAGTGTGGCAAGAATCACATCCCACTTAAACGTCGAACTAACACACTACGAAAACCTCACAGGACACATAAAAATACAAGCCAACCCATCAAACTGCACAGGAGAAGTTGCAATATACATCAACAACGAAAAGACAATACTTAACCTGACCCATGGAACAATTGACACAACAATCAAATTCAAGAGAGGAACCAACTACATATACATCCACTACAACGGAGACCGTACATATTCCATAAGCACATGGAACACAACAATAAACCTTGAATCAACTCCAGTATTAAGCCTGGAAACACAGAAACTTGAAACCGGAAAAACCGGCTACATCAGAATAAACCTCACAGACACCAACAAGATCCCTTACGAGTACACAGATATCACAATCGAATTCCAAAACACTACCCAGACACTAACAACAAATGAAAACGGAACAGTATATCTACCGGTCAACACAAAAAGTGGAACATATACAATCAAGGCAACATATCAAAATGCAACAATAATCAGAAACATTACCGTTAAAACACTCACACAACTAACAGTTAACATCCAAAACATCAACCAGGCAGATGACCTCATGGCTTATGCAACACTAACTGATTCCAACAACAACAAACTAAGCGGAGAAATCGCATTGGAAATCAACGGCAATTACTATAAAATCATCATAAGCGATGGTGCAGGTTCAAGAAACCTCGGTGAATTCACAGCGGGAACATACACCTATACTGCAACCTATCCGGAAAGCACTATACTCTACTCTGCAAACACCACCGGAACATTCAACGTTGCAAAAAACAACTACAAGATAACCGGAAACACTAACATAGTACAGTACTATGGAGCCACCAAATACTACAAAATAAGACTAACCAACAACAACCAACCGGTAAAAGGTGAAATCATAAACATAAAAATCAACAAAAACACAGTACAAGTAAAAACCGACAGCCAGGGTTATGCAACACTAAAACTCACACTCAAACCAGGCAAATACACAATAACCTCAACCTATAAAAACATTAAAGTCTCCAACAAGATCACAGTCAAACCAACATTAATAACAAAAAACAAGAAAATCAAAAAGGGAAAAACACTAACCTACACTGCAAAGCTTTTAAACAAAAACGGAAAGAAACTAAAAAACAAAAAGATCACATTTAAAATCAACGGCAAAAAATACAAGGCAAAAACCAACAAGAAAGGAATAGCAAAAATCAAAGTCAAAAACCTCAAAAAAGGAAAATACAAAATCAAAACAAGTTACGGCAAAATCAAAAACACCAATACCATAACAGTCAAATAGACACTGCCCTAAACCATCACCTTAAAAAAACACGATGAACCAAGTGATACCACCCCACATCGTAAAACAAAAAAGAACAAATAAACTATCCGTAAATACTCCAAACATCGAATAGTAAACTAAAAAGTATTTAAATATTCTAAATCCAAATAAAAATTGTATAATAACCAAATAACAAACTATTAACTTAAAAAAAGAAAAGAGAAACAAGGAAATCTATACGATTCCTTGTGCGTTCATTGCGTCAACTACTTTTTTGAATCCTGCAATGTTTGCTCCTGCAACATAGTTTTTACCTAAACCATATTCTTCAGCAGCAGCTGCAGCGTTTTCAAAGATGTTTTCCATAATGCCTTGGAGTCTTCCGTCAACTTCTTCGAATGTCCAGGACAATCTTTCTGAGTTTTGTGACATTTCAAGTGCGGAGGTTGCTACTCCACCAGCGTTGGATGCTTTTCCTGGTGCGAATAATACGTCATTTTCTTGTAAGTATTCGGTTGCTTCGATTGTGGTTGGCATGTTTGCTCCTTCAGCAACTGCGATTACTCCGTTTGCAACTAAGTTTTTAGCATCTTCTAAGTCGAGTTCGTTTTGGGTAGCACATGGAAGAGCAATGTCAGCTTTTACAGTCCATACGCCTTTACCTTCGTGGTATTCTGCGGATGGTCTTGCTTCAGCATAAGCGGTTAATCTTTCTCTTCTTACTTCTTTTACTTCTTTTAATAATTCTACATCAATTCCTTCTGGATCATAAATCCATCCGGTTGAGTCAGAACAGGTTACTGGTTTACCACCTAATTGTTGTGCTTTTTCGATTGCGTAGATTGCTACGTTACCTGCACCGGAAACTAAGATGGTTTTTCCTGCGATGTCAATGTCGTTTGCTTTTAACATTGCGTTTGTGAAGTATAATAATCCGTAACCGGTTGCTTCAGTTCTTGCAAGTGATCCACCGAAGGTTAATCCTTTACCAGTCAATACTCCTTCGTATAATCCTCTAATTCTTTTGTATTGTCCGAATAAGAATCCGATTTCTCGGCCACCTACTCCGATATCTCCTGCAGGTACATCTGTGTCTGCTCCGATGTATTTGCATAATTCAGTCATGAAACTTTGACAGAATGCCATGATTTCTCTGTCGGATTTTCCTTTTGGATCAAAGTCAGATCCACCTTTTCCTCCACCAATTGGAAGTCCGGTTAAGGAGTTTTTGAAGATTTGTTCGAAACCTAAGAATTTGATGATTCCAACGTTTACAGATGGGTGGAATCTTAATCCGCCTTTGTATGGTCCGATTGCTGAGTTGAACTGTACACGGTATCCAGTGTTTACTTGTACTTGTCCGTTGTCATCGATCCATGGTACACGGAATTTTAATTGTCTTTCTGGGTTTGTTAACCTTTCAAGAAGTGCATTTTTTCTGTATTCTTCTTCGTTTTCTTCAATTACTACCCTAAGAGATTCTAATACTTCACGTACTGCTTGGTGAAATTCAGGTTCTGAAGGGTTTTGTTCTATTATAGTTTCAATTACTTCATCTACGTATGACAAAAATATTCCTCCAAATAAAAATTTGAATTATTATATTATTAAAAGAATTTTTTTGCTGTTGTCAGCATCTTTAACAATATAGTTAATTATATGAACCTTCTAGTATTTAAATATTATTCAATTTTTAGTAAAAATACCTCCATATTATTCATATAAATTAAGATAAATATTATACATTTTATAAAATAATTAAAAAATATTATTAATTTAACAAATCTTTTTAAAAAATTTTTCTACAATCAACAATAAAAATTATCAATTCATAAACAAGTCGGCAAACATCTTCCACCTAAAAGTTTCCGAAGATATGAAAAGTGAAAGTGTTCGAGAATAATGAAAATGAACTGTGAAAACTCGAACAAAATTAAAGAATAGAAAAAAATTTTAAACAAAATTATATTAAATTTAAAAAAGCATATTCCTTTATATACCATAATTAATAAATTAATAATAAAAAAATAGTAAAATTAAATTTTTAGTAAACAAAATGGTAATATTATGATTAGCAAAACCCAATACAACATGTTAAAGGAAAATTACCTCACAAAAAATAGAAACCTGCACTCATTATACATAGAACTAAACAAAGAAAAAACAGTGCCAAAACAAGAGTTTTTTAAGCTAATAAATCAGATAAGACAAGAAGAAGGATTAAACAAATTTTATACTAAAAAAGAAAAAAGAAAAAGTAATATTATAACACATTTGGACAAATCTCCAAAATGTTATAATTAGTAATCAACATAATATCTGAGAATTGCTGCAATTCCACCGAACGCTCTAAAAATCTGCATTCCCTCTTCAGTTTCAGTGGATATGAACTCAACATCAGTATTCATTTCTTCAGCAAGCTCAACAAATTCATCATCCAGATCAATAGATTCCTGCTCTTTTAAAATTTCACCACAATTAGGACACTTTTTAGTTAAGTTATCTGCTTCAGCCTGTGACTTTACAGTGATATTTTCTTCCTGACCGCAACCGGAACAGACAAATTTCTTGCGCATACTGGTCAAATCTTCAGATAAAAGCAGCACATCAACAGCACCCATAATAAGGTTGCGTCTGACTTCATCCTCACCATAGGAAGCAAGACCTTTTTCCTTAATTAATTCCTTGATGAATCTTTGAACCAGTTTTTTTTCGTGCATTACATCAAGGTTTTCCAAATCATCTGCAGATTTGGTGATGACCTCACGGATACCCTCTTCACCAGTGTATGAAGTGTCAACAATACTTATGACCTTGTCTTTAAGTTCATACTGAAGATAATCCCCATCATAGAAATCTTTTTTAGTAAAACCAGGTCCTCCAAGAATGATACCTTTCAAATCATCTTTCAAAGGAAGATATGCTTCATTCATATGATCACCAATACGTTTAAGGAATTGATGAGCAAGATCTTCAATTACACGGTCAAACCTTCTTTGAGACTGTCCTCCAGCCTTATGTTTTCCAGGAACACCACTAGTCAAATGACCGAGAATGGTTTCTTTTTTACCTTTAAGTGTACCGTAAGTAGCTTCGTTTCTGTCAATTACAGCCACACCATAAACATCATGCTCCTCAATCATGTATTCCAAAGGCTCGACGAAAAACTCGTTGTTACATTTGTACCAGTAGGTTTGAACAGGTTCAGGAGGTTCTAAAACATATTTTTCCATCTTTTCAGTTCCCGGACCACCTTTAGGAATCATACCGACAAACAGAACCAAACCGTTTTCAGGAGGCTGTCTGTACAATTTGATACTTTCTAAAATAACCGCAATAGCAGACTGTACATTTTTTCTTGTTTGTTTACTCTTAATGTTAGCACTCTGACCCATTTCATCTCTCATGTGCTTACCAACATCACTTAACTGTTTAGTTGGTGGAATATAAACGGAAACAAGCTCAGTACCTCTACCTCTTTTATTTGACAATTCCTTTAATGTCTTTTTAAATTCATATAATTCTTTTGATGATACGCTAGCCATGTTATCCCCATAATAATTAAATTAATATAATAGATATAATTATATAAATAATAATATAAATAATTAATGAAAAAAGCGATTAAAACCGATAATTTTAGTGAATTTTTATGAAATGGAAAATTGGAAATGTGAAAATTGACAACCAGGTAGTCCTTGCACCTATGGCAGGAATTACTGACTCCGCATTCAGACGAATAGCTAAATCCATGGGTTGCGGACTTTTGTCAACAGAAATGGTGTCTGACAAGGCATTGATGTATGAAAATTCAAGAACACAGGAAATGCTTTATATGACACCTGAAGAGCGTCCGATTTCCCAGCAGATATTTGGAGCGGAAGCTGAATCATTCAAAATCGCCACTGAATATATCTGCAAAAACATGAAACCTGATATTATAGACATAAATATGGGATGTCCGGTTCCAAAGGTTGCGGTTAGATCAAAAGCAGGAAGTGCACTTTTAAAAAACCCTGAAAAGATTTCAGAAATTGTAGAAACTGTAGTTGAAACATCCGATGTACCTGTTACAGCAAAAATCAGAAGCGGATGGGACAATACATGCATCAATGCCCTTGAGGTTGCAGGAATTGTTGAAGATGCCGGAGCCTCAGCAATTACAGTACATCCCCGCACAAGAGAGCAGAGATACGGAGAAAATGCAGACTGGTCAATAATTAAAGAAGTAAAGGATGCATTGAACATACCTGTTATCGGCAATGGAGACATTCACACATGCCACGATGCAAAGAGAATGATTGACGAGACAGGATGTGATGCAATAATGATTGGTCGGGGAGTTCTTGGAAACCCCTGGCTTATCAAACAGTGCATTGATTATCTTGACTATGACATTGAGCCTCAAAAAGTAACGCTTGAAGAGAAACTTGAGATGATAAAAATACATGCCGAGCTTTTAAGCCAGATTAGAAGTGAAAAGCCTGCGATGCATAAGATGAGAACCCATACTGCGTATTATCTCAAAGGGCAGTGGAGAAGCGCCGAAATAAAGCCTAAAATATTTAAGATGAACACAAAAGAAGAACTTTTTGATTTGCTTGATGAATATGTAGAATTAATTAGCTAATTTTTCATCCCCAAACTTCTCAAATAACTCCAAATCCCCATCGGATATGGTGTTTATTTCAAGCAAATCCATTTTAGTAATATCCAAAATCTCACGTGCAAGATGAACATAAGTGTCGGGATAGTCATTATACCCAAAGATATGCCATATAACGTCTCCTTCAAACACCATTTCAAGATACCAGTCATAACCTTCCAAATCATCAGGGTCACGTGCATTGGATTTGTTGTGATATTCATCAAAAATCCACATGTAGACATGGTATTTATCAAGAAGATGCAAAATCAGACCTTTATCAGTGTCAGTTAATTCCTTTTCAATATATCCATTAATGGAATTTTGTAAAAAGTCAACAATCAAACGTGGGTTTGGAAGTTCATATGGATATGTTTGGTAATGTCCGAATTCAATGGATTTAAGAAGTAATTTATCATTTGAATAAACTCCATCCGACCTAATGTCATAATACAGTGGTGTTGCCATCTGCTTTTGGTAGTTGAGATGCAGCACGTCAAATCCAAAAAGTTCCTTTAAAATCTCACCGAATCCAATCCAGTTTTCAGGGAAATTGTTCTTGAAGCTGTATTCGGCATAATTATCAGATGAATAGATTATGACATTGCATGAGTATATCAGCTCGATTTTTTCAAAATAGGAAAACTCTTCAGATTGAAAATCATCAAATAACTTCAGATTATCAAAGTCATGTCTGAACTTATCAATTTGCTCATCACTTAAACTGTGGATTTTACTGGTCATTTTTCGTCTTAAATCAACCAGAATATCAATCCATGAGTCATCACAAAGTGAATTTTCACTTAAAAACTTATCTCCACTTCCTCGCTCAGATATCTTATAGTAAGCATTTTTATTGATCAAATCAATCGTGAAACATTCATAGTGGCGGTTAAGTCTTTTGAAATTAAACCTCTGCGTGATTTCAATTTTTTCAATCATTAGTTAAACTATATCACATAAGTTTAATATATTTTTTCAACAAAGATTAATAACATTTATAAGTAATTACCCGTAATTATAAAGTAAGTGATAATATGATGAGAAGATGTCCACAGTGCGGTACTACAACAGATGACATGTACGGATTTTGTATAAAATGCGGATATGAATTTCCAAAAATGGAAGCTTCTGCAGACACATGTCCTTTATGTGGTTTTCAAAATCCTCCTGAAGCCGATTATTGTGTCAAATGCGGTACTCCATTAGTATTTAAAAAACAGTTCCAGGGAGACCCAAACAGCAACCTTAATCCGATTGTTATTAAAAAAGAGATTTCAAACAATGCAGATAATTATAGACAATCCAGAACCAGCAAATGGCTAATACTCTTTGGTTATGTCTTTTCAATTCTTGGAGGAATTTTAGGTTTAATAATTGCAATTTATCTGTCAACCCGTAAAGATCCTGTTGCAAGAAAACACGGACACATTCAGCTTGCAATATTCGGATTCTACATACTTCTGATTGCAATACTGTTTGCTACAGGAAACATTCCTGCAGATGCAATCTCACAATACCAGCAATTACTTAGTGGGAATCTTACCTCTATTTAATTTAAGATACATTATTATTGCCCCATCACCATTCTCGTAATATCCGGGAACTTTCCTGTCAATTTCAAAGTTGAATGTTTTATAGAATTCAACAGCACCAGTATTTTTTTCATTTACTTCAAGGTATATTACATCCAAGTTTAACAGTGACAGTATTGAAATAGCTTTTATTAATAACTGTGTTCCTGCTTTGGCACGGCGATAGTTCTTGTCGACTGCTATGGAAATGATATGGCCATGATTTTCATATTTAATCCAAAACATGACATATCCTATCACATAGCCTTCCTCTTCGGCCACCAAAAAACCAATCCCCATTTCATATAACTGCTGAAACATGTTTATGCCATAAGACTGGTTGAATGACATGTTTTCGATTTCATAAACTCTTTTTAAATCATTCGGCTTAAATTTCCTTACAATCATACCAAATTAAAATTTAAAAAACAAGATATTTAATACTTTGGATTGAGAAATATTATAATTATGTGGAATGATTTTGCAGAATATATCTTAAGTGCTGTCAAGGACAATCCGGTTAAAATCGCCGAAGTTGGTGTGGGCAAATTCGACAAGATAGCCAACGAATTATCCGAACATGACAATATCACCTTGATTAAAACAGATATCCTTCCAAAGGATTCAAGCGTTATAAAAGATGACATTACCAATCCTAATATGGAATTATATGAAGATACTGATATCATCTACTCAATTAGGCCTCCAAGTGAACTTCAACCGTATATTGCTGAGCTGGCTTTAAAAATTAACTCACAGTTAATTATAAAACCTCTTACAAATGAAGATTTAAATACTGGCAGAGTCAAAATGAAATTAAAAAATTTTAAAAAGGCAAGCTTTTACATCTTAAGGTGAATCAATGAAAGAAATATTTTCAAAATATAATACTTCAAAAGAAGGACTTTCAAATAAGGAAGTTTTAAAACGCCAAAAGGAGTACGGATCAAATAAGATTGAAGAAAAAAAGGCAACTCCTCTTCATATTTTATTCCTTAGTCAGTTTGTTGATATTCTAATCGGACTATTATTAGTCGCCGCAGTTGCAGCTTATGCAATAGGGGACGTAATTGATGCAGGAGTAATCATTCTGGCAGTGCTTTTAAATGTAATTATGGGGTTCATCCAGGAATATCGCTCACAAAAGGCAGTTGAAAGCTTAAAAGAATTGGTTGTAAAAACCGCAATTGTAAAAAGAGACAATGAAATCCTTGAAATTAACTCTGAAGATTTAACAATCGGAGACATTGTCATTTTAGAGGAAGGAAACAAGGTTCCTGCAGATTTGATTTTAATTGATGTGAATGAGCTGACCTGTGATGAATCAAACCTTACAGGAGAAGCTGATGCCATTCAAAAGGAAGTCACAGATGAGTTATATATGGACTCCAATATCCTATCAGGTAATGGTATCGGAGTTGTCAAATCCATTGGTATGAATACCCAGATTGGTGAAATTGCAAAAATCGTTCAGGAAGATGATGAGGACACCCCGCTTAAAGCGAAAGTTGGAAAGCTTGGAAAAACATTATCATTGATTGCAATTATTGTTTGTATTGCTATTTTTATTTTAGAATTGATTAAAGGAATTCCTATTGTTGAAACATTCATGACTGCAGTTTCACTTGCAGTTGCTGCAATACCTGAGGGCCTGCCTGCTGTTTTAACATTAACATTGGCACTTGGAATGAATGAAATGGCCAAATCCGAAGCGATTGTGCGCAAATTATTATCAGTTGAAACATTAGGTTCATGCACAATAATCTGCAGTGATAAGACCGGTACACTGACTGAAAATAAAATGACCGTTGTTGAGTCATACTACACCAATGAAGAGAAAACATTGATGATTGGAAAGCTGTGCAATAACGCAGTTATCAGTAATGGAGAAGTCATAGGCGATCAGACTGACGGTGCAATTTTAAAGTTCACAGATGATGCAGATATTGATCTTGAAAGAATTGATGAAATTCCACTTGACAGCAATCGTAAAATGATGACTACGATACATAGCCTAAACGATAAAAGCAATATCATTTTAACAAAAGGTGCACCAGAAATCATTCTATCCAAATGCAAATATATAGATTTTAATGGAAGTATCAAAATAATTGATGCTTCAAGCAAGGAAAACATATTTAAAAAAATTGATGAAATGAGTCATAATGCATTAAGGGTAATCGGCTTTGCATACAAAACACAGGACAACACCCATGATGAAACAGATTTGATATTTACCGGTCTGCTCGGACTAAGGGATCCGCCAAAAAAAGATGCCAAACAGGCAGTAAAAGATTGTATAAATGCAGGAATCAAAGTGAAAATGATTACAGGAGACTATGAAAAGACTGCATGTGCAATTGCAAGTGAACTTGGAATACTGACTGACGGGCGAGTAATAACAGGCAGCGAACTTGAAAAACTTACAAAAGAGGAATATCTTGAAATTGCAGACGACATACAAGTTTATGCAAGAGTAAAACCATCCCAGAAAATGAGAATAGTTGAAGCGCTTAAGCAGAAAAATAATGTTGTTGCAATGACAGGAGATGGAGTAAATGATGCACCTGCACTTAAAAAAGCATCAATTGGAGTTGCAATGGGTGACGGTACTGACGTTGCCAAGGAATCTGCAGACATGATTCTTCAAAACAATGACTTTGCAACAATAGTAAAAGCCATCAGAGAAGGCCGTAAAATCTATGACAACATTAAACGCTTTGTGAAATTCCAGGTTTCAACAAATGTCGGAGCAATACTTACAATAGTCGGAACAAGTCTTTTAAGTCTGCCATTACCATTCAATCCTGTGCAACTGTTATGGTTAAATATAGTGATGGACGGACCTCCTGCTCAGACATTAGGTATTGAAGGTGCTGAAAAGGATTTGATGCAACGTCTTCCTGAAACCGGTGACATACTGACCCGTAAAACATTGCTGGAGATTTTAATTTCAGGGCTTGTGATGGCAATCGGTACAATAGCGGTTTTCAGCTATCAACTAAGTATAAATTCCAATGAAAGCAAGGCAATGACTGTCGCATTTACATTATTTGTAATGTATCAGTTATTTAATGCATATAACAGGAAAGCGAACTCTGATAAACCAAGCACATACCTGTATTTAGCAATCACCATTTCATTTGTGCTTCAAGTATTAATCATATACATTCCACAATTGCAAATAATATTCAGAACAACATCAATCAGTTTAATTGACTGGATGGTGATTATAATTGTGGCTTTCACAATAATTCTATCAGAAAAAATAATGAACAGAGTGATAAAATGAAGATATTTCTACTGGGCGGTACAAAAGATTCAATAAACATAATTGAATTTATAAAAAATAACTATGATGCACACATTCTGACAACCACCACCACAGAATACGGTGCAAAACTGGCACAAGAAGGTGGAAGCGATGATACAATAGCAAGACCTCTTTTAAAAGATGAAATCAAGGAGATTATAATTAATGAAAACTTTGATGTGCTAATTGATGCGACACACCCATTTGCAGCACACATCACACAGACAAGTGCAAGCATTGCAAAGGAATTGGAAATACCATTTATCCGCTTTGAAAGACCTACCACAAACCTTGAAAATATCGACACATCCCACATCCATTATGTAAATTCATTTGATGAAGCTGGAAAACTGATAGGTGAAAATTTCCATCAAGGAAATGTGCTGCATTTTGCAGGAGCAAATACCATGGAAGAAATCCTAAAATATGTTCCTGTCGAAAGGTTCTATCCAAGGATTTTGAAAGTGGAAAGCTCAATAGAAAAATGCAAATCACTGAATGTTGATCCAACCCACATCATACCTATGAAAGGGGCAGCAAGCATAGAAGAAAACCTTGATTTGATTGAAAAATATAATGCAAAGGTAATGATTACAAAGGAAAGCGGAGACATTGGTGGGGTAATTGAAAAAATTGAAGCTGCAAACGAGAAAAACGTTGCGGTAATAATGATTCAAAGACCAAAAATAGATGAATTAAATAAAAATGATATTGTATCTAATCTTGATGAATTAGATATTAAATTAAAAAACTTTTTTTAAAAATAGATATAAAGATAAACGCCGAGACTGGGATTTGAACCCAGGCGAGGAAAACCTCACAGGATTTCAAGTCCTGCGCCTTACCAGACTAGACTATCTCGGCATATGAAAAGGAATATTTAGAAGGATTCTAAATATTTATCCTTTAAGTTCAATTTCAATACTTACATTATCAGGAACGTTGACTTTCATGACTTGTCTCATAGCACGTTCATCAGCTCCAATACCGATTAAACGTTTATGAATTCTGAGTTCCCATTTTTCCCAAGAAGCTTTACCTTCTCCATCTGGAGATTTTCTTGTTGGTACTACTAATTTTTTAGTAGGTAATGGAATAGGACCAGATAAGTCAACACCAGTTCTTTCAGCAATTTTTTTGAGTTGATCACAAACGTATGCTAATTTTTCTGGGTCAGTTCCAGTAAGTTTAATTCTTGCTTGATTCATTTATTCTCCTCCAAAAACAAAAAGAAAGAAAGTAAAAAATTACTTTCTAATTATTGTTTACAAACTTATTTTGCTGGGGTAATGTTAAGACATA
This sequence comes from Methanobrevibacter sp., assembly GCF_017468685.1. Classification (NCBI taxonomy): domain Archaea; kingdom Methanobacteriati; phylum Methanobacteriota; class Methanobacteria; order Methanobacteriales; family Methanobacteriaceae; genus Methanobrevibacter; species Methanobrevibacter sp. The sequence continues at coordinate 1,287 of NZ_JAFUHT010000046.1, read as the reverse complement.
AACCAGCTGCAACAGTTTGACCCATATCTCTGATAGCAAATCTACCCATTTGTGGGATTTCTTTTGCGTTTTCGAGACACATTGGTTTGGTAGGTTTAATTTTAACAATTGCTGCATTACCAGTTTTTAAGAAGTCAGGGTTTTCTTCATCAACAGCACCGGTAGCAGGGTTTAATTTTTTAGATAATTCTAAGAAAGTACATGCTACTTGGGAAGTGTGACAGTGGAATACAGGAGTGTATCCAACGGTAATTACACCAGGGTGTTGTAAAACAACAATTTGTGCGTCGAATTCTTTAGCTACAGTAGGAGCGGAATCAGTGTGTCCTGCTACGTCTCCTCTTCTGATATCGTTTTTACCTACACCTCTTACGTTGAATCCGATGTTGTCACCAGGTTCAGCTACTTCAAATTGTTCGTGGTGCATTTCGATAGATTTAACTTCTCCGGAAGCTCCAGCAGGTTCAAAGATAACGTTTTCACCTTTTTTCATTACACCAGTTTCAACTCTTCCTACAGGTACGGTTCCTACACCAGTAATGGAGTAAACGTCTTGAATAGGAATTCTTAAAGGTAAGTCAGTAGGTTTGTCAGGAGCGGATAATTTGTCTAAAGCATCAATTAAAGTGTCACCTTTGTACCAGGAGGTGTTAGGGGATGCTTCTTTAATGTTGTCTCCTTCAAATGCAGATAATGGAATGAAAGGTACGTCTGCAGGGTTGAATCCTACGGTTTTAATTAAGTTTGATACTTCTTCTTTTAATTCGTTGTATTTGTCTTCAGAGTAATCAACTAAGTCGATTTTGTTGATAGCAACGATTAATTGGTTGATACCTAAAGTTTTGGATAAGAACACGTGTTCTTTAGTTTGAGGCATTACACCGTCGTCTGCTGCAACTACTAAAACACCAGCGTCTGCTTGGGAAGCACCGGTGATCATGTTTTTAACGAAGTCTCTGTGTCCAGGACAGTCTACTACAGTGTAGTCGTATTTTTTGGTGGAGAATTTTTGGTGAGCTAAGTCGATAGTTACTCCTCTTTCTCTTTCTTCTCCTAATTTGTCCATAACAAATCTGAATTTGTTTTCTCCATCATCTAATTGTTGTTCAGCGATAGCTCCAGCTTTTAATAATAAGTGTCCTACTAAAGTGGATTTACCGTGGTCAACGTGTCCAATAAATGCTAAGTTAAGATGTTCTTTTTCTTTTGCCATTATAATAACCTCTTTTGTAATATTAACAAACAATATCTATAAGCTTAAATGATAGCTTAAATTCATTATATGTT
>NZ_JAFUHT010000045.1 GCF_017468685.1 Methanobrevibacter sp. | reverse complement strand
ATCTTATTCGAGGAGAGCAAAACAATAAAGAAGATATTGTAGATTTTTGCGAAAGTGTATCCACTACACATCAATTAAAGCTTGATGTAAACATTTACTAAAACTCAATACTCAAAAATCAGTTTTGACGGACACCCAATTTAAAAAAAAAAAGTTATTTAGAAGAATAGTTAATCTAACTAATCTCCCATATCCAAGTTTTCAACAATTGATTCCTGAAGGGCTATGAACTCTTCAGATTCTCTTTTTCTTGGCCTTTCAATATCTACATCAATTATTTTTGCGATTTTACCCGGATTTTTATCAAGGATAACAATTTTATCTGCAAGATACACCGCTTCATCAACATCGTGAGTTACAAAAACAATTGTGTTGTTGAATCTTTTCCAAACCCCAATAAGCTGTTCCTGGAGCTTGTGTCTATTTTGCATATCCAATGCAGAAAACGGTTCATCCATAAGCAATATTGGTGAATGATTAAGCAAAGATCTGATAATTGCAACCCTCTGTTTCATACCTCCTGAAAGTTCATGAGGATAGCTATCTTTAAAGTCTATTAAACCTACACTTGTCAAGTATCTTTCAGCCGCAGCAATATTTTCCTCTTTAGTTCCCTGCTTTGTCATCTCCAAACCAAAGGTAACGTTCTGCAATACAGTCAGCCATGGGAACAGTGAATATTGCTGGAAGATTACTGCTCTGTCACCGGACGGTTCTGTAACTTTCTCACCGTTTGCAATAATCTCGCCGGAAGTAGGGTGGTCAAGGCCTGCAATCAGTCTTAAAAGAGTGGTTTTTCCACAACCGGAAGGTCCTAAAAGACAAACCAATTCACCGTCATTAATAGTTAAGTTAATATCTTCCAAAACAGATAAATGATCAGTTTTTTTACTTTTAAATGATTTGTTAATATTTTTTACTTCAATTGACACACTTAACACCTACCAAAATATCCTGTCCTGTGCTTTAGTAAATACATAATCAAATGCAATACCAATTATACCAATATCCAACATACCTACAACGGTTGTACCCGGATCAAATAAACTGGTAGCTGTTAAAATCATATAACCTAAACCGCTGCTTGAACCAACCATTTCCGCAGAAATTGTACACATCAATGCAATACCAATACCCACTTTCAAACCGGAAACGATATATGGAACTGTGGAAGGAAGAATTACCCTTCTTAAAACATTCCAGTCACTTGCCCCTAATGTTTGGGCTGATTCAATTAAAACTTTATCTGTTCTTTTAACTCCATCAATTGTATAAACCAAAATCGGGAATACACAACCCATAAATATAATGAATACTGCCGGAAACATTCCGATTCCAAACCATAAGATTGAAAATGGAATCCATGCAACAGGAGGAATCGGTCTTAAAACACTGATGACAAGAGTCGCAATGTCTTCCAGTGTCTTATACCATCCAAGCAAAATTCCTAAAGGAATTGCAACAACAGAAGCTAATATTAAACCACCAAACACCTTGTATAATGTATCCAATGTGTTTGCAAGAAGTTTTCCATTTAAAATTAACTCCCAAGCTGATTCACATACTGTAATCGGACCTGGCAATATATATGGATTGACCAACCCCAATCCTTCAGTAATTAAATACCAAAAAATGATTAAACAAATTGGTAAAATCAATGGAATAAATTTATTTCTGTAATTATCAAACATTAAATCACTTAATAAAAATTTTTATACATATACAATTTTAACAATCATAGTATAAAAACTTTAAAAAAAATCAAGAAAAAAAGAAAAAAATTATGAAGCATCAGCTACTTCAATAGCTTCTACTTCAATGTCGCTTACATAATCCCTGTCATTTAAAACAGATTTTGTACTCATTGCACCGAACAGCATTGTGGATAAATTATGCACCATTGATGATGTTGACGGTGGAATTACACCCATAACACCCAATACGAGAAGAGTACCGTTCACTGCAACAATATTGCGGTAGTTGGAGTTGATTTTATCCAACATTCCAGTGCTCAGTTTTCTTAAAGTAACAAGATCATACAAATCATCTGACAATAATGATATGTCCGCCACTTCACGGGCAATGTCAGAGGAATGTTTCATTGAAACGGACACATCCGCTGCTGCAAGAGCCGGTGAGTCATTAATGCCGTCTCCAACCATGATTACGGTTCTTCCTTCCGCTTTAAGTTCTTCAACAATTCTGGACTTGTCTTCCGGAAGTACTTGTGATCTGTACTCAGTGATACCCAATGCCTTAGCACCTGCTTTAGCACCGCTTTCACTGTCCCCTGTAAGCATTATGACATTTTCAATGCCTAAAGATTTAAGCTCTTCAATTACATATTTTGCTTCTTCACGTACCGGATCATCAATGCATATCAATCCTTCAAGCTTTCCATCAATTGCAAGGTAAACTACAGAGTGTTCAGCAACCTCTTTGGAGATTTTCTTCTCCTGAGTCTTAGTTACTTTTATTCCCTCATCATCAAACAGGAAGTGTCTTGATCCGATTACTGCACGTTTTCCATCATATTCAGTTACAATACCGTGAGCTACAATGTATTCAACTTCACTGTGATCTTCTTCATGTTTAAGACCTTCCTCTTCAGCCTGTTTTACAATTGCAGTTGCAATACTGTGTGCGAAGTGCTCTTCAATACAAGCTGCCATTCTCAGGATTTCATCTCTTGAATACTTTTTAGACATCGGAATTACTTCTACAACTTTTGGAGTTGCATTGGTTAATGTTCCGGTCTTGTCAAATACGATAGTGTCTGCATTTGCATAGGATTCAAGGAATTTTCCTCCTTTAACCATCATCCTATTGTCTGATGCTTCACGCATTGCAGATATTACTGATAATGGAGTTGTCAATTTAATTGCACATGAAAAATCAACCATCAATACAGATAATGCCTTGGATGCATTTCTGGTTATCAGATAAGTCAATGCTGTTGCAAGGAAACTGTATGGAACGATTGAATCAGCCAATTTTTCAGCTTTACTTTGAGTTGCAGCCTTTAAATCTTCTGAATTTTCGATTAAGTCAATGATTTTATTTAATCTTGTTTCCTTGTTCATTGAGTACACTTCAACAACAATGTTTCCCTCTTCCATTACAGTTCCTGCGTGAACTGTTTTTCCAAGAGATTTATGGACCGCCAACGGTTCACCTGTCATTGAGGCTTCATTAACCATGCCTTCGCCGTCAACTACTTTACCATCCACAGGGATTACATCACCCATGTGAACTTTGATTTTATCTCCTTTATTGACATCCATAGCTGAAACTTGTTTTTCCTCACCATCGTCTCCGACTACCCAGACAGTATCAATGTTTAAAGCCAAACTGTCTTTTAATGTACTTTTTGCTTTTTGTACTGTATAATCCTCTAAAGCGTCGGAGATTGACAACAAGAACATCATGGAACTTGCAGGCTGATATTGTCTTTGCAGTAATGCACCTGCAACTGCTGCTCCGTCAAGTAAAGCCACATCTATACGGAAATCAGTTAAACTATCCATACCTTCCCATACATACCTTATTGCACGGTAAATGGTTAGAATATTCTTTATAGGTAATGGCAGGAACCATCTTCCAAGTAACCTGCGACCTATCATTTTTGATAGTTTTAAGTAAAAATCATCTGTGATTTCTTTTGAAACCTGAGTTTGTGTCGGTTCGGCTTCAAATAAATCATCTAAAGTAATTCCATTTAGGATATCAAATATTTTTTGTTTGCTTTCAACATCCCCGTCATAGTATATTAATATACTTCCGTTTCTGTGGGATGTGAAAACCTCATGGATAAAATCCTGGTCTAAAAGTAATGAAGCGAGACCGTAACCTTCCTCCTTGGTGAAGGCCCATTGGCCAGCGCGGACTCTTAAACGTGATCCGCTATCATGCATTACTTGATATTTCATTTTATCACTAATAAAAATAATAATTCATTTATTCTTTAGATTCAACGTAGATTTCTTTTTTAGTATCAGCGTTTGCGTCAACAACAATATCTTCAGCGTTTTCTTTCATGTCTTGGAAGCATTCTTCAGCATCTTTTTTTGCTGACATTACAGTTGCCATTCCTTTTGTTGCTGCGTCTTTTACGGTTTTTGATTCTAATACTTTTTTACTTACGATAGCAGTTGCAATTCCTGCTGCGAAAATTAATGCATGTTTATGTTGTACACAAGTGTTAATAATATCTTCTCTATTCATTTAAATACCATCCTTTAAATTATTTAAATATACATTTTTGAAGTTAAAAAAAATACTCCAACGAATAATATATTTATTTTTCAATATATTAATATTTTAGGTTTGCCTAAAATATTTTATTTTATTACTGGAAACAAAGACTCTCCCGCTCAGCCTAGAAGATATTTTGTACCTGATCTCAAAACTTATGCAAACCTAAAACATATCTTTGATTTACATAAGCTATCTGACACTACAATATTAATAAGTTATCCTATATAAACTAATCGGTTTTATAGGCTTTTTTAGGCTAATCAAAGGATTTATATTTAGTTATACAAAAAAATAATTTACGTGCATCAAAATAATTTTTAGTGATGCCAAAAAACATTACTTAAAAATCTCAGAATGAAAAAAATATTTAAAAATAGCATACAATAAAGGCAAAAATTTAAAAAAGCAAAATGTGTGTACTTGAGGTAAAATCATGTTAAAAACATGAAGTAGCTAATTTAAATTTGAAATGCCTTTAAAGGTATAAGTTTTGATTATACAATTAAATAATAACTTAGTCATTATATTTAAATTAAACGGTTTAAAATTGAGTTAAACCTAAAAAAATAATGTAAACTTAATTATACTAAAAAAAATAAGTAAAATGTTAGTTATACCTAAAAGTTACATACGGTTATAATCTGACCTGGTCAAGACAACGGGTCGGACATTTCATGACACATTTAAGGCATTGTGTGCAACGTCTATTGTTTAATGTCCATGTTTGATTATGTACGCTTACTGTTATTGCATTTACAGGACATACAAATTCACATTTGCCACATAATGTGCATTTCTTGATGTCATTTCCTATGCGCCATCTTGATTTGTGAGATGTTCGTAAAAATTCAGAAAACAAATGCATTCCAAGTTCCAGTCCGATTGATGAATGGCCTTTTCCATATCTTCCTCTCAAGTACACTCCCCCTATTTTTAGGTACACCTAATTATATCTATAACATTATATAAATATTTTGGAATACCTAAATAATTAGCAATAACTAAAAATACTACAAAATTGAAATGAATATAATAGGTGTGAAATTTGAACATTCATGAAAAATTCTTCGCAGAAATAGGGATAAATTACCTAATACTTGGAGCGCTTGCAATATTATTTCAAATCTTAATTGTAAATATCCTGAACATTACAAATCCAGAATATTTGACAGACATCAATATCTTAAGTGGACTGTCATCATTTTGCAACTACATACTACCATTTCCAATATTCTACTGGCTAATGAAAAAGCTTGAAAGTTTTAAGCTAGAAAAAACAAGAGTGAAAGTTAAAACATTCATAATGTATATTGGAATCACCTTAACACTGATGTGGATAGGAAATCTTATAGGTTTAGCCATAACCTCACTTTTAAGCGGTGCGATTCAAAGTGACATTTCAAATCCCGTCCAGCAGCTGATTAACAGTGCGGATATATGGTTCAATCTGATTGTAATCAGTATAATTGCTCCAATTTTTGAAGAAATATTTTTCAGAAAGTTTCTAATCGACAGAACAATAAAATATGGTGCACAGGTATCAATAATATTATCTGGAGTGCTTTTTGCATTATTCCATGGAAATTTAAATCAATTCTTCTATGCACTGCTTCTTGGAGGATTCCTGGCATATGTCTATATTAAAAGTGGAAAAATAACCTATACAATAATATTGCACGGAATTGTTAATTTCATGGGTTCTGTTGTAAGTTTATTCGTTTCAAATTCCGCTACAGCCATGCAAACAAGTTTTAATCTTGCAGATGCATCCGTTATACTGATTTATTTTGCAGTTTTAACTGCATCAATAGCAATTGGGATTTATGGGTTAAGCAACATCAAGAAGGCCAAATTCAATGGCACTAAAACTAAAATAAGTTTAAAATCACCCCTTAAAACAATGTTTATGAATTATGGGATGATCATATTTATCGGATTTTTTATTTTCGAAATCATTAGACAGATTTTAGTTTAAGAGGATAATTATTCCTTATCCTCTTTAAACAGTTCCGCAATTCCGGAAACAGATCCTAAAACACCACTGGATTCCAAAGGAAGGAACACTTTAGTTGCATTACCGTCAGCAATCTTTTCAAGAGATTCCAAGTATTTAACAGCAATCAAACCGTCATCCGGATTTCCTTCATGGATTGCAGCATAGACCTTTTGGATAGCTGCAGCTTCCCCTTCAGCTCTTAGGATTGCAGCCTGCTTGTCTGCTTCTGCCATTTTTTTGATTGATTCTGCATTACCTTCAGCCTCAAGGATTGTTGCCTGCTTATCCCCTTCTGATCTTTTGATTTCAGACTGTTTGTATCCTTCAGCCTCAAGAATTGATGCTCTTTTCATCCTTTCCGCTTTCATCTGTTTACTCATTGCTTCAACAATGTCATGTGGAGGTTCTATTTTTTGTATTTCTACACGTACAACCTTACTTCCCCATTTATCTGTTGCAACATCCAGAACTTCCCTGAGTTCAGCATTAATCATTTCACGTGAAGTCAGTGTTTCATCAAGCTCCAAATCACCAATTATGTTTCTTAGGTTTGTCTGTGCCAGTTTTGTGATTGCCTGATAGAAGTTCACTACATTGTATGTTGCATTGAAAGCATCCACAACTTCATAAAAGATTACACAGTCAACGACTACTACAGTGTTGTCTTTTGTGATTACCTCCTGTGGAGGAACATCTACAACCTGTTCCCTTAAATCAACTTTCACCATTTTTTCTATAAACGGAATAAGTATTACAACACCGCTTTCAGCGGTTCTGCTATATTTTCCAAGTCTTTCAACTACACCTTTTTCATACGGCCTTAAAATCTTAACAGATTTAAACCCTACAATAATTAAAATAACGATAATTAAAATGAATAGTTCAAACAACATTTTTAATCTCCTTAATCGATTTTTTCAATAATTAATATTATGCTATCAATTCCAACAACTTTCACAGTATCATCTACATTGATTGAATCATTTGTATGTGCAGACCATTCCTCACCTGCAACATTAACCACATAAGTGCTTTCATCAATTTGCCTTATCACTTTTGCAGTTTTTCCAATAAGCCTTTCGGCAGTGGTCTTTTTAGTGCTATCAGGAGTGATTCTATTTGCAAATTTTCTGGTTGAAAGTATCAAAATTGCAGATACAATTACAAATACAGAAAACTGCACATAAATATCGAATCCCAAGTAGTTTAAAATAGCAGCAGCAAGTGCTCCAATACCAAACCACACTAAAAAGAATGTTGTGGTGATTAACTCAAGTATAACAAATATTACTGCTATGAATATCCAAATTATAACATCCATTTTAACCACATCCAAATTTACAAATTATAATTAGATTTATTAATATATAAAGATTTTTAATTGAATTTAAAAAAAAATACATATGAGCGAAATGCCAGAAAAAATGAGCTAAAAAAGACCATTAAAACAAGCACTTACAAAACCTAAAGCATTGTACTATACGATAATAGTGAATGTGAAATTCAAAAAGAACTCTCACACAATTTAAAAAAAAATAAGAAGTTTACAATGGAATAGTTATTCTTCCATTGTTGAAATTACACTATTTAAAATTTGTAATGATTTAGAAAATGCAGGCATACCAGAGGTTAATAAAACAACTCTTAAAACATCAATAATTTCTTCTTTTGTTATATCCAATTCATTGATTGCACTCTGGATTTGTTTTTTGGTTGCTCTTGGATCTGCACGGGAAGCAGTAATTCCAATTGCGATTAATTTTTGGGTTTTGTAATCTAAAACTTTACCGTTCCAGACTGTTTCATTAATGTCTTTAACCAATGCATATAAATCTGGTTCTTCATCTTCTAACTCTCTTATTCCTTTACCGTAAAATACTTCTCCTTTCATATAATACCTCAATTATGTTAATTAATAATATTTTACTTTTTTAAATTATATATAATTAATAGCTACTTTTTCTTTTCATGAATATTAATTCAAAATATTTGTATAAAGTTGATTGAAAATATGCATAAGTGGT
>NZ_JAFUHT010000044.1 GCF_017468685.1 Methanobrevibacter sp. | reverse complement strand
TTTAGATCTCGGTTGGAGTTTACTCAAAATCTTACCTAAATCTGAACTCAAAAGGGTTAAAGAAGAATTTGTTGAACAATACCTTCCAAAAGATGACTAATCTCATTACAGTAATGTAGGTGATTAAATGGCACAAGATATTATAGATGGAATTAATCCAACTCGTATGGAATTATTATCTCTTAAAAATAGGACAAAACTTGCTGTAAAAGGGCATGGTTTGCTTAAAGAAAAAAGAGATGCTTTAATCAAAGAGTTTTTTGATATCTTGGATCGTGTCAAAGGTATTCGTGAAAACGCAGAACAAAGTCTAAAAGAAGCAAATGATGCTTTAATTGAAGCACAAATTGCTATGGGAGACTTAGCTGTTAAAAAAGCAGCTTTATCAGTTAAAGAATCTATTGATGTTGAAATTTCATCTAGAAGTGTTATGGGCGTAGCAGTACCTGTTACTAATGTGAAAATGGAAGAAAGATCCATTGTAGACAGAGGTTATGGTTTTGCCGACACTACCATACAATTAGACGAAGCTGCAAAGAAATTCGAGGAATCTCTTAAGTATTTGATTGAACTTGGTGAAGTGGAAAAAACTATTTTCTTACTTGCTGAGGAAATCGAAGCTACTAAACGTAGAGTAAACGCTTTAGAGCATATTATGATTCCAAGATTCCAAAATACTGAAAAGTATATTGATATGAGACTCCAAGAAATGGAAAGGGAAAACTTTGTTAGATTGAAAATGATTAGATCAACAATTGAGAAAAATGAAAAAGCAGCTGCTGCAGCTGAAGCAGCTGAAAATGCAGAAGCTTAAATTTTTCTTAATTTTTTTCATTTTCTTCTATTTTTTATTATTTTTTAATTTTAAGATAAATTTGATTTGTATTTTTTATTTAAATAAATTTTATTTAGTTACTGTAAAAAAAATTTTTACTAGAAATTTCAGAAAGTGTGTTTAAAATGAAAAGAAATCCAATTGACCAATTTATGAAAGATCCTGATAATAAAGCAAAAGTATTTATCTGGATGACAAGGGCTATGATTATTACAACTTTTATGATAACAATTGGAGTAATATTATTTATTATTCATCTAGTTGGCCTTTTCTAGATTCTTCATTAACAATTTTATCAGTTAACTCTACTTTTTTACATAAATTTTCAAAACTTTTGTCTTTCTCAATAATTGTTAGTAATGGTTCGTTAATCTCGGTAATGGAACCTATGTGAGGTAAGTCATAAATATTATTTAGATTCATTTTGTGGTATTTCATTCTGGTGGGTGAATATATAATTTTTTTATAAGAGTAATATTTCGCTTCAGGAATATTAATTAATTCTCCTTGGCATGCTTTGATGTGGGCTTCCAACATATTTACTCCAAATGTTTTTTCCACACATTCGAATGTGCCCTGGATTCTAGGATTTACTTCAATAATGTTTAATCCATCTTCATTAAGAATAAAATCGACTCCATTTGATCCAATCAGGTTAAATTTTTTTATTAGATTTTCACTTGTTGTTTTCATTTCTCTTTTTAATTTATCAAAATTATTTACTGGAGTCATGACTGATTTTTTTGTCAAGGGTAAAATGTTTCCAACATATCTGAAGTCATTGTTATTTTTAAAATCATTCATTGTAAGTAATCGTGAATTTGTAATGTTTTTTGCAGTAGTGGTATTTGATAAAACTGATGAACTTAGGTTAATGCCCTTGATGTATTCCTGCATGATATATTCATCATCTTTAAATTCAAAATCACTATCATTATTTAATAGGTTTACGTCATAACCTCCACTTCCTTGAAGAGGTTTTATAATAAATTGATTGTTTGGATAATTTTTATTTATTTCTAATGCTTCATCTATATCATTCAACTTAAAAGTCATAGGAGTTAAGAATTCATCTTTAATTTCTTCATAAAATTTAAATTTATTTTCAAGTTCCCCAACATCTTTATTTCCTAAAATCTTTTTCTTGTCATTTTTTTTAAAATCACTTGGTGAAACCCCAGAAATAGGGATTATGTAATCAACTTCATCAATAAAGTCTCTTGAAAATTCTAAAATGTATTTGGGATCAAAGTTTTCTTCAAAACTTCCACAACTTTCCCCATCACTTTCCTTTAAAACGATTTTCTGGTTTTTGATGGTGGGTGTGTCTGAAGTTGAGAAATAACTTGCTGAAAAAATTTCATATTCAAGATCTAATGCACTGTTAAGCATACTTCTTGTATCAATTCCAATAAGTAATAGCTTTTCCATAAAATATCAGTAAAAAAAGTTTTTAAGTAGTCCCGAGCGGAGTCGAACCGCCGTCTCCGGGTCCAAAGCCTAGAAGGATTACCACTACCCTACGGGACTATACATGTTGTACTGTATACAACATTTAATATATATTTATTATGTAGTATTTAAACCTATCGGTTATTCAATAATTTTTGATAAAATAAGCATTTTTCATGCCACATGCATTCATAACAGATTTTAGAAACACTTTCGGTTGTATTGAATATTTCATCAACTTTTTTAAATAACTCTATAGAATTATGTTCTTTTTTGACATCAAATTTTTTTAAAACTTCTCTGTCCATTGCGATGATTCTTTCATTTTGAGTTTCATCTTCACAAACGTTGTTCTTTAAATTAGGACAAGAAGCGCAGATGTCATCAGGGCAATCTAGAAGTGTAATAGTTGTTGAGTTGTCTTTTCGTTTAGAATTAATATATTTCATATTCCGGACAAAGTTTTCATCATAGCCGTAGCCCTGAAAACCTTTAAGACATAACAAATGATGTCCTCTCAACTTTAAATTCATTTAAATCAAAATAAAAAAAGAAAGGTTAAAAACCTTTTAGTCTTTAGGTAAAAATACTTTGGATACTGAAGCTGCACCTAATATTTTTACGATATCTCCTGCAATAAATGGAACGAGTCCCATCATTAAAAGATCAACAATTCCAAAAGTCATTCCTTGTGTGGAAAGGAATAAAGCAAGACCTGCTAATCCAGGAATATAAATCAATACAAAATTTGCAATTCCAATTACAATTGCCATTCTTGTGAAATTACGTGCTTTGGTATATCTTTCGGTAATAAATCCTACAAAGTATGCAGCAATAATGAATCCGATAAAGAATCCGCATGTGGAACCTAAGAAGGTTTCAAGTCCACCTGTCATTCCACCAAACCATGGAATGAATGCGATACCTAAAACAACATATAATATTTGACTTAAACAGCCGTATTTTTTTCCTAAAATTAAACCAGAACATAAAACTGCAAAAGTTTGTGCAGTAATTGGAACTGGAGTCCATGGGAGTGGAATAATGATTTGGGCCATTATACCTGTAAAACATGCCATTAATAAGGACATGAGTACTTTAGTAGCAGTACTAGCATCTTGTATTCTTTCAAAAACATTTTTTCTAGTACTGTAATAATTATCTATATCAATATTCATTTAATTTCCTCCAATTTTCGAATCCCATTATAGATTTGTTAAAAATAGTATTTAATTGTGTTGTTAAAAATAAAAAAATAGAAAAATAATTAATAATATTCAATTTAATGAATAGTTATTAATTTCACGTTTTGTGGTTTTTTGACAATATTCATGGATTTGAATGCAACTAATTTTTTAATTCCTTTTTCAGATGCAGCATCCACCAATCTTTGTGAGATTACACCATCAAATATGACTGTATCAACGTTGCCTTCAATATTTTTGATTTCTTCGTAAATATTTTCCACTTCAACTTCTTTAGTCATATTTAAAGCTTCATCTAAAATAGCTCCGCAACCGGTTCCTTCAAATTCTTTTAGCATATCTTTCATTAAGCTAACTTCATCATCTTCGATTTCAGGCTCTTTAACCTGCTGTGGTTTTTCATTGCGGTTGTATTTTTGATGTTTTTTATTATGATGTTTATTGTTTTCTTTTTTACGATTGTTATTGTTGTTTTAATCATTTAGAATATTGGTTGTAGCTAAAAATTGTGCTGTAGGAACTTTGTCTCTTAAAGCAACTAAAACTTCATCTTTTTCAAGATCTTCCACTTCTTTTCCTTTTGGAGCACGTGTGATGTAGTCTACTTCACCAATTTGTAATAATTCTTTAAGGATTAACTCTCCGCCTCTGTCACCATCAACAAATGCTGTGGTTGTCCTTTTTTTACTTAATTCTCCAATGGAATGTGGTACGCTTACACCTTCAACAGCTACAGTATTTTTGATTCCATATTTAAGTAAATTTAAAACATCGCTACGTCCTTCTACAACAATAATTGCATCAGATGTATGGATACTTGGTCCCGCAGGAAGACGGTCTTCACCATATTCAGAGATTTCATGAACTCTCATGGCTTCTCTTACTTCTTCAATCATTTTTATACTAGTTGGACCGACGCTTTCAACCATGTTTTTGTAAATTTCTTTTGCACGGTTAACGACTTGTTCTCTTTTAACAGCCCTTACATCTTCAACTTTTGTGGTTTGAATTTCTGCTTCACAAGGACCCACTCTGTTAATGGTTTCGAGTGATGCAGCGAGAATGGCGGTTTCAACTCTGTCTAAACTGGATGGAATTACAATTTCTCCTTTTGCTCTTCCACTATTTGAATGGATGTTAACTTGGATTCTTCCAATCCTTCCAGTTCTTTGAAGTTCTCTTAAATCTAAATCATTACTAAGTAAACCTTCAGTTTGCCCAAAGACAGCTCCAACAACATCTGGCTTTTCAACAATACCATTCGCTGTAATTTGAGCATGGATTAAATATTTTGTTGTTGTTAATTCTTCACCTTTTCCCATATTTAAGCCTCCTAAGCTTATTAAATCGGGATAATTTATGTAATAACTAAAAATTGAAATTATTTTTAGGTGAAACTTGCATAAATTATACGATAATCTGGTCTTTTGACCTATTATACACTAAAAAAAGTTATACATTTATTTTTAAGAGTTACTATTAGGGTTTACTGTTATTTTCTTATTTAGTCATGTTATTTAAAAATTCAATATTTTTTAACTTTTAATTTTTCCTAATAATAATGTTTCTCCCGTTATTTGATAAATTAATAATAATTATAATAATAAATAATGTAATACTCTATGAGCTTATAATAATCTTAGTATTTATTTCAATACTTCATTTA
>NZ_JAFUHT010000043.1 GCF_017468685.1 Methanobrevibacter sp. | reverse complement strand
GGAGAAAAACTGCTTGATGATGATGAAATCAGACTTAGGTTAGAAAATACTGATCCGTATTGTCTTAACTGCGGAAAAATAGTTAAAAAAGGCGATGAGATTTGTGAGTGCGGATATGAATTTGAGGACGTCAACTGTCCTGACTGCAACACTAAAAATCCATACACAAACAGATTCTGCACCAGCTGCGGAAAAAAACTGTGGACAAGCGATGTATATGATTATAAGTATCCGGAACGTTTATTTGAGGAGCATCTTTTCAATGTGTCTCTGCCATATGAACTGCACAACACCTCATTATTTAAACGTGCAAAAAAAGGAATCGGAAAAAAGGACATGCCGAGTTCAGCCAACAGTCTGGAGGGTCTGAAATCAGAGTCTGAAAAAACCGACAGGAATTTATCTGAAATATGCTCAAGATGGAAAATTGTATCACCCAATTACTGTATAAACTGCCTCGCCATAGTAAAGCCTGATGAGTACAGATGTTCAAAATGCAAACCGCCTTATTCAGCTGACATGAAAAGAATCGAATCCATCCGCATCAAAGGCAGCTATGTCGAACCGAAATTCGATTCCGTTGAACTTAAATGGACACCAAAATACAGTCCTAATTATTTGGGCAGTTTAGCTCCTGCAATTGCAGAATCACAATTTGAATACAGGGAAAGACTTAAATGGGAACTTTCAGAAAACAGTAAACTTAAAAAAAGAATAAAGATTGCGATTAAACACAAAAAACAGGAAGAGCTAAAAAAAGCAGAACGTGAAAGACTGGCAGCGGAATTACAAAGACAAAGACAAGAGCAAGAAGAATATATCAGACAGCATGGCGGCGGCTTTTGCAGTTTTAGTTGCAGGCACTGCTATGAGGAATTTTTAGATGATCACGGAGCAATAGTTGGTGAGTTTACAATGGGAGGATACAGCGAGTATTACTGCACTCTGGGACATAGTGTTCAATTCGGAAAGTATTGTGAAGATTTTAAATAGGTTTAAAATTGAAAATGGTTATGTTGTAAATGATTTTTTATAATACTATTTTTATCATAATTTAAATAGGATTAGAAAAAATTTCATCTGATTACCCCTCATTATGTTTAAATAGTATTTTAAAATTAAAAAATTCTTTTATAGCTAACTTTTTCTTTTAAATCAAATAATGGCAATCCCACCATTTTGGCAGTTCGGCGAGCATGATAATAATCATCCACATGCCAGGACCAATGCCTTTTGATAACCTCATCTCTCAATTCTACAAGATCACTGGAAATTAAATATACACCCATTTCTTCATTAACATATTTCCAGCAGTCTATCTTTTCTTTCTTAAAGCATACATAAACACTGTAAAAACCAGTTATCTTCCATTGACAGCCATCACCATTTCTTGTTCTGGGAATCCCATACCTCTTTTTGTCATTTTCATCAAAATATTTTTTTAAGATAACCATAGCCAAAACCTGTTTAAATTGTATTCAACAATAGTGATTTTTTTATTCTCACACAACTAACCACTAAACTCTCCACAAATATTTTTTGTATTCACTCATTAAATTATATATTTTATAATTATTAAATAATGCAGAAAACAAACATTCTGTTATGTCGGAAATTAATATAGAAAACAAGTGTTCTGTTATACAACATATGTAGAACTTTAACATAGTTTTTGTTCAAAATATACTCCAGAAAAAATATCAGATTACTGTTAAAATTTTAATGGCAAATGATGCAATTGTAATATTTTTACTTTGATACACTGCTAAAAATAAGTTTAACATGACGGCAATGTTGATTTTAGGGTGTAAAATTTTACGGATTAAAAAAAAATTACTCGAATTTCAGATGGTTGAAGATTTTCTCCATATGGTGAACGGCATCGGTGACTTCCTCAGGTGTGATGTCGATGAAAGGATCATAATCAGCTTTTTTTCTTAATTCTGCCAATTTAGATAACTCTACATTACTTCTTTTTTCACCAAAATTATATAATGCATTTCTCACTTGAGTATGTTCAGATATTCTTTCATCAGGAGCCAGTTTCAAAACAGGAATTGGTTTAAATTTCTTAACATCCTCAAGCCACAACAGACAATACAAAAATGAACTGAAATAAGCTCTATTAATAATTGTTGAGTTAATACAGCGATCAGAACAACCATCTGGAACCAACTGATCTTTTAACATTAATAGATGCAATGTCAATAGATACAATTCAAACTGAGGGTATTTAGTAATATCCATAAAAATCCCCCTATATGAAAATTCGGGCCCATTGACAGAATTTTTCAATACCATGAACTCTTGAAAACTCTTCCATATGTTCAGAAATTTCATCAAAAATTTCATCCAATTCATTTTCAGAAGTTCCATTAACCCTTTCAAAATCAAAAATATACTCCTGAACATCAATATCAGGAAATTCCCTCATACTCATCTCACCCAAATCATCAAAATTTTTAGCAAAATCCATGATTTCACGAGCATAAATTTGCCTAGCAGGCTCCATCTCCTTTTTAAACCTTTCCAAATTAGTAACCATAATTATCACCAACTTTTGATTATAACTATTCGTAAAAACACTAAATTTTCCATAAGGAAAAAGTTACATTTGCCACAATTATTATATTAATTTCCTTAAATATAAATTTAACGATTTTGTATGGCTAAAATCAAAAACCTAATAAACTACATTTAATATGAATTGAATGCAATTCAATACGTTGAAAATAATATTGAAGTGACATTGTGAAATTCCCATACCTATAAAACGACACATAGAATGATTAATTTTAAAATCAGTATTAATTTAAACTAAATGTCTATGAAAATCCCACATTTATAACCAAATACATGAATACTGGAAGAATTTTTCAATGCCATGAACTTTAGAAAATTCTTTCATATAATTTGAAATTTCATCGTGGATTTTATCCAATTCCTCTTCAGAAGTCCCCTCAACCTTTTCGAAATCGAAAATATACTCCTGAACATCAATATCCGGAAATTCCCTCATGCTCATCTCACCCAAAGCATCAAAATTTTTAGCAAAATCCCTAATTTCACAAGCATACAACTGCCTAGCAGGCTCCATCTCCTTTTTAAATCTCTCCAAATTAGTAACCATAACACCACCAACTTAATTCATAAAAAAAATCCAGCGATCATATCCATATTCGAGCATTGAGACAGAATTTTTCAATTCCATGGACTTTTGAAAACTCTTTCATATGATTAGAGATTTCATCATGGATTTTATCCAATTCCTCTTCGGAAGTTTCATTAACTTTCTCAAAAGAAAAAATATAATCCTGAGTATCAATATCCGGAAACTCATCCATAGTCATTTCACCCAAAGCATCAAAATTTTTAGCAAAATCCCTGATTTCCCGAGCATACAACTGCCTAGCAGGCTCCATCTCCTTTTTAAACCTTTCCAAATTAGTAACCATAATTATCACCAATTTAATTCAAATAAAAATCCACCGATTATATCCAAATACATGCATTTTGACAGAACTTTTCAATTCCATGTGCTTTAGAAAACTCTTCCATATGGTCAGATATTTCATCAAATATTCTATCCAGCTCTTTTTCGGAGGTTCCCTCAACTTTTGCAAAAGAAAAAATATAATCCTGAGTATCAATGTCTGGAAACTCATCCATAGTCATTTCACCCAAAGCATCAAAATTTTTAGCAAAATCCCTAATTTCACGTGCATACAACTGCCTAGCAGGCTCCATCTCCTTTTTAAACCTTTCCAAATTAGTAACCATAACACCACCACATTAAATTTCAAATTGTAAAAACACTAATTTTTCCGGATGGAAAAAGTTACATTTGCCTTAATTAATATGTAGTTTTTCCCAAATATAAATTTAACGGTAATGTATGGTCAAATTTGTAAAAACAGCAAACACCCTAATTCATAAGGCCAATGGAATTTATGAAATTGGAAGTAATATTGATAAGTGATTGTATATGGAATAATCATCATAACAGCCATTCTGCTTATGAATATTATAATCTTAACTCAAGCATTTCTTTCAGCTCATCATCACTAAGCTCGGTAATGAATGTTTCATTGCTTTCAATGGTTCTGTCCGCCAAATCGAGTTTGCTTTTAAGTATCATGTCGATTTTCTCTTCAAGTGTTCCCTTGGTGATGAATCTGTAAACCATAACGTCCTTTTCCTGGCCTATTCTGTAGGCACGGTCTGTTGCCTGGTTTTCAACTGCCGGATTCCACCACAAATCATAATGGATAACGTTCTGGGCACTTGTAAGGTTCAGTCCCACACCGCCTGTTTTAAGTGTTGCTATAAGTATCGGATATGACCGGTCATTCAGGAAATTGTCTATGATTTTTTCACGTTTCTTTCGGTTTAGGGAACCGTGAAGAAAAAGCACTTCTGTTTTAAACTTTTTTAGCAGAACTTCCTCAAGGATTTTTCCCATCTCAACATATTGGGTGAATATTATTGTCTTTTCACCAACATCAAGTATGTTTTCAACAATATCGGCCAGAAGCTCGAGTTTGGCCGAATCATTTAAATTGATTTTACCTTTTTTAATGTACTGTACGGGATGATTGCAGACCTGCTTGAGTGAAGTTATCAGCTTTAAAATATTTCCCTTACGTTTAATGCCCTCTTCCCACTTAAGGCTGCTTAAACCGGTTTTTACCAGTTCATCATATATTTCGGACTGCTTTTTTGTCAGCTGACAGTATACGTCGTTGACGTTTTTTTCAGGCAAATCATCGATTATGTTTCTGTCGGTTTTAAGCCTTCTTAGGATAAAAGGCTTTGTTATTGTTTTAAGATTATCCAATACTTTGCTTTGAGGGTGTTTAGCTACAGGCAGGACATAATCCTTTTTGAATTTGCTTATGTTGGAGAGATAGCCCTTGTTTGTAAAGTCAAATATTGACCAGTAATCAAGAAGACGGTTTTCAATCGGTGTTCCTGTCAGCGCTATCCTGTGGTCGGCTTTAATGGCTTTGACTGCACGTGTCTGTTTGGTATTCGGATTTTTAATATTTTGAGCCTCATCGATAACACATAAAAACCATGATTTACGTTTAAATTTTGATTCATCTGATCTAAGCATTCCGTAGGATGTTAAAATCAAATCAACGTTTCTTTTGATTGTTCTCTCATCGCCGTGATATATGCTGTAGGTGAGGTCTGTGAATTTATTGATTTCTGTTTCCCAGTTTGCAAGAAGAGTGGTCGGTGCAACAACAAGCACCTGCCTGTCCAGCAGATCGTTTTGCTTAAGATACAGTATTGCTGCAAGTACCTGAACGGTTTTTCCAAGACCCATGTCATCTGCAAGGATTGATCCGAAACCTGATTTGATGTTTTGAACAAGCCATGAATATCCGACAATCTGATAAGGTCTTAAATTTCCCTTCAATCCTTCAGGCTCTGGAAGTTTGCCCTTAAAGTCAAGAAGTTCCTTGAACTGATCACCCACATCGAATTTGAGATTGCGGTAACGTCCAAGAAGAGCAATCTGGAGAAGCTCGTAGCTTTCAAAATTATTCGGTAAAAACAAAGTGTCGCTTTGAAGTGATCTGAATTTCACCGGATCCATTTTATAGTAATCATCATTGATTTTAACAATTCCGGAGTCATTGATTTTGAGTTTTTGAAATTCACCAGTTGTAATCATGCAGTTTCCAAGGTCAACCATCCAACTGGAACTTTTAAGGTTATCCATGGTTAAAAAGTCATTCTCATCAAGTGTCAGTTTTATTTTAAAGCTTCCCTCATAAAAGTTGAATGACTTTTCAGCTTCAACATTCAAGTCCTTCAGATGGCCTTCAATCCTTTTGAGGTATTTCATGTATTGGCTGAAATCAAGTTTTAGGGGTTCGCTTAATGTCCAGTAAAGCTTGAAATAATTGAAGAGCTTTCGGATGTGATATGTGTATATTAAGCGGTCAGCATCATCATCGGTTTCAAATTCAAGGATAAAATTATCATCCGAATCTGTGATGTGGATTTTATAGTCATAGGGAATGGTGAAAAGTGAAAGGTTTCTTGAAATATCTCTTATGAGTATTTTTTTGCGCTCGCAATCGATTAGTGATGAGCCGATGAGAAGCTCAGAAACATCATTTCGGACTTTATGATTTAAAATCAACTCTAAAAGATCACCAGCAATCAGGCTTACAAAAACAATAATCTGGTCGGTTTTTGAAATGCTTTTGCCATCGACAACTACAATTTCCTCCAAAACATTCACATTAATTTTGTCTGATGGAATCCAGCGTGTGAAAACGTGTTTATCGTCTGCCCTGAATATTTCAGGAACGAGCTCATGATTTTTTATCAAATCAAATGCATAATCCAAAAGGGGGCTTTTGGTTGATTTTAAAGCTGAAATGAAATCCCCTGCATTTTTGAATTTATTGTTTGTGATTTGATAAGCGGAGTTAACATTCAAAGGCAGGTTAATCTTTCCGGAGTATGCTTTAAAATCATACCTGTCAATCCATTCGTTCATAGCGTCAAGAAGATTTTCAATTTCATCTCTCAGGTAACGGTCCAAAAGGAATGTGAGACTGGTATTATAAGTATTGGAGAATATATCCTCAAAGTCCTTGACGGGAAACGGAGTGATGTTGTTTAAATTCAGGCCCCTTAGGGAAAATATCAGAAACGGGTTGTATTTGAAAACCTCTTCAAGTCTTTTTAAAACGGCCATTGCCTCATTGCACAAAAATCCGGTGCTCCAACATGAGCAGTCAACAATCAAATCGATGCCTGATGAGGGGAAAATGTCCACACCGCAGTTAAATAAAGCGTCAGGAACAATTCCGTTTATCAAATCAATGCGGATTTCGGGTTTTTTTGCAACGGCCAAAAGTCTGTCTTTTTCATGAACGCTGAACTGGCGAAATGTAACGGTGAGATTGTGAATATCCTCACCAGTACTGACTTCAGCTGTAACCATGTCCTCTTCAAAATTTAAATTAAAAACCACATATTTCTGCCATCTGAATCCCAAAGATGAATTGTAATGATTTTTAACAATATTTTCAAACCACTTCTCCATGCTTATAGTATTGTTTTACCTCTTTAAAATACTTTCAATTGAATAGTTTTTATATAAATCTATAAACAATATATTGCCTTAGTTTCTTAAAAACCCTAATAAATGATGAATACCTGAAGTGGAATTGTGAAATTTCAATAGCCCTAAACCAATGCGCAGAATGTTTTTAATTTATAATATGCTCATGATATGGTCCATATTTGCATGCAGTTTATCCAATTTATCCGCTTCAAGATAAATGGAAAAATCCAATAAACCTGCCCGCTCCATAAATATCTCAGCCAGATCATACCATGAATCACAACCGGAGATTACCTCATCGTTTAAAAGTTTTGCAATCCTTATAAGTAAATCGCATGCAAAATCATGATCGTGTGTGCCTAATACAATGCCGATATCATCAGATATGAAATCATACAGTTCATTTTCCATCAAATCCAAATCATGAAAGCCGTGATATCTGAAGTCCCGTCCTTCAGCCTTTTTGAAAATACTGTTTAATTTGGCGTTGTAGAAATCCTTATCAACAGGTTTATCCTTAAATTTCCTGAGGAATTTATCCTTAAAATCAGGGTTTGTTTCAAATTCATTTAAAAGAAAATCCCTTAAATCATCAGGACTTGCCATGCTTAAAATATCATCAAAATCAGGACTTTCCAGGTAGATTTCAGGATGGCTTTTAAGATAGTATGTAAGGGCCGCTTCATGAATGCAAGGGTATCTGGAAGGACAATCACATGAGGAGTATGACGGACTTGCGTATTCAATGAATGTTTCAACCTTATGATTATCCACCTGTGCTATGATTAAAACACCGTCATTGCTTTTGATTGAAACCTTTTCTGCCAGATTAATGGCTTCATCCAAGTCCTCTGATTTGTATAATTTTTCCCACGCCTTCAAAGTTATTCACCTGATTATGTATTTTGATTTTCCGGTTAATAAAATAATTGAAATTTAAGACAATTTTACAAAATAACATCACTATTGACTTTATTTTGTAATTGAATAATTATATGGTCTTAAAAATCTTTAAATATGATGTGAATCAAAGTATTTTTAATGAATAACTCTCGAATTAGGAAGAATTAAATGAAAGTTAATTTTAAAGTTTATTTTAAAAGTAACTGGATGATTTGTACTGATTCACCCCTACTAAATATTGGAGGAATGAATTATGGAATCTGAAGTTTCCAAGCTTTACTGTAGATTTAACTCATTTCATTGACATGATTTGCATAATAGTACTCTTATTCTTGTTCATGTAAGAGTATAAGTTTCTCTCTTTTATCACCTGCAAATAGATTGTAATCCATTTTATACGAGGTTTCTTTCGAAACAACCCAGTTTCGGTGTTCTCCCCTTGTTTAAAGCACACCCTACTATCAGCAAATCTTCATATATGATAAATAATTAATATTTAACCAAGAGGTTAAGCCTCCACAATTAGGTGATAATCTAATTGACCAATATTTAGTTGGGTTAAATCAATATCTTGGGTAATTGCAGGATTTAAATTCTGCAATTGATATTGATTACAGTCATCTATTTTTATGATATCTGCAGCAAAAATCAAAGTGTGAAAATTATTAAATTTACGATTAATTATTTAGATAAATTATCACCAAACTATTCAAAATAATGACGGTAAAATCTATTAAATGTGTTCTAATCTAAAAACGAATAAATTTGACCTGACAAATCCCCATGGCCAAACAAAAATTTCAAATATTTTCAATAATGATTTAAAAAAAGGAAGTAGATGCGTCGCACCTACTTTTTAACTTTAACTGATTTTTTAACAGTAATTTTAGCGAAGCTGGCTTGGTATTTGACTTTTTTACCTACCTTAAGTTTTTTGAGGATTTTTTTCTTGATGGTGACTTTTGCAACACCTTTCTTGTTGGTTTTAGCAGTGTATTTTTTGCCGTTGAACTTAAAGGTAATCTTTTTGCCTTTTACTGCTTTATTGTTAATTTTCAAGGTTGCCTGCAGGACGAGCTTTTTGGAGGATTTCTTAACGCTCACCTTTTTGAGTGTCAGTTTTATGACGGTTTTTTGAGGCGCCACAACAGCAGATTTTACGCTTACCTGATATGTTTTTGAGTAGTAGCTTCCTGAACCGTTAAATTTGACAGTGATGTAATGTGTACCTACGCTTAAATCTTTAATACTTTCACTTATTTTCCCATTAAACTGAACTGTCTTATACTTCTCACCATCCAGATAAATAACAGCATCGCCGCTTAGGGCGGGTCCATTTAAACTAATTGAAACCGGATTTCCATAAATCAAAGAGGATGAAGACACAGATGAGGCGAAATTTGCAGAGTTTTTAT
>NZ_JAFUHT010000042.1 GCF_017468685.1 Methanobrevibacter sp. | reverse complement strand
ATTCAAATTGTGATTCTGCAATTGCAGGAGCTAAACTGCCTAAATAATTAGGACTGTATTTTGGTGTCCATTTAAGTTCAACGGAATCGAATTTAGGTTCGACATAGCTGCCTTTGATGCGGATGGATTCGATTCTTTTCATGTCAGCTGAATAAGGCGGTTTGCATTTTGAACATCTGTACTCAGCAGGCTTTACTATGGCGAGGCAGTTTATACAGTAATTGGGTGATACAATTTTCCATCTTGAGCATATTTCAGATAAATTCCTGTCGGTTTTTTCAGACTCGGATTTCAGACCCTCCAGACTGTTGGATGAACTAGGCATGTCCTTTTTTCCGATTCCTTTTTTGGCACGTTTAAATAATGAGGTGTTGTGCAGTTCATGGGGCAGAGACACATTGAAAAGATGCTCTTCAAATAAACGTTCAGGATACTTGTAATCATATACGTCGCTTGTCCACAGTTTTTTTCCGCAGCTGGTGCAGAATCTGTTTGTGTATGGATTTTTAGTGTTGCAGTCAGGACAGTTGACATCCTCAAATTCATATCCGCACTCACAAATCTCATCGCCTTTTTTAACTATTTTTCCGCAGTTAAGACAATACGGATCAGTATTTTCTAACCTAAGTCTGATTTCATCATCATCAAGCAGTTTTTCTCCGCAGTAGATGCAGAACTTATGAATGTCATTTGGCTTGCGGCATTTGGGGCATAAAATTTTATCTGTCATGATATCTCTCTTAATAGTAGAATTCTTCCTCATCATATGTCATGTAATCGCATACTGTGCACTGATAGTATGGGCGGCCGAATTCATCATAGTATTCATACATGTATGATTCGTCACTTCCGCAGGACGGGCATTTTCCATTGTTTTCTACACTAGGTATGGAATTTGAAGATGATTTTTCTTTAGAAACTTCTTCTTGAGCTTTTTGCTGCTTTTCCAAATCCTTGTAATGTTTGTCAATCTGGAGAATGTAGCTGTCAAATTCCCCGCCTACTAAAAGGCCGTTGTCGTTTTTATCTGCAAAGTCAAAAAATTTTGAAAGATCAGTATTGTCAATGTCAGGTGCATAGCCGTCGGCTTCATCAAAACTCAATGCTCCATCACCGTCCATGTCAATGGCATAAAAATCGGTTGCATGCTGAGTTTGTGACTCTTCTGTGTAGGGGTTCAGGGGAACTCCAAAAAACAGATGAGGAATCATTCCGATGATTAAAAAGACTATGTAAAGTGCAATAAAAATCATTATGATTTTTGTGATTTTGTTGGCATTTTTAAATCTCATAAAAATATTGCTTTTCTCTCTAAAAGCGGGTTTTGTTGCCTCAAGTCTAAATCCGCAGTCATGGCAAAACTTGCTTTCATCCCTGTTTTCGCTTCCGCATCTGATGCACCTTTTCATATCCTACCTCGATAATACACATGTTATATACAATCATTATATTTAAAATGAAAAATATTTATAGTTTTGTTTGTTTTGAAATTATTTAAATACTTAATCATCTAAATTAATCACTTTCAGATTCAATTAGTGATGAATTGAAGATTAAATAAATCAAATTAGGCAATTATGTTAACATGTTGTCTGATTCAGAAATTTTAAAGTTAATTGTGCTGACATCTGTCAATGAAATTTTTTCTGGAAGTTCATTTTATAAGTGAAAAACGAATCAAAGCTGTTTTAAGAAAATATCGCGACGTCTGTTTCTTTGAATGATAAATTTTAAATAGATGTATGTAGTATATTTTTAATAGAAGGTGAAACAATGAGAATATATAAAAAATTGGTTACTGGTACTGTTATGGGTATATCTGATGATGAACTGGATAAAAAACCTAGAAAGAGGACTGTTCATGAGGAAATCATGAGTTGGAGGGTTATGAAGTTGAGAACTCCATGGTAATTTCATAACTCTTTTTTAGGTGAAATCAGGAAAATCTATAAAAAAATGGTTACTGGTACTGTTATGGGTATATCTGATGATGAATTGGAGAAAGAACCTAGATAGTGACTGTTCATGAGGAAATCATGAGTCAAAGAGTTATGAAATTGACAACTATCTGGTAACTTTTTTAATGTAAAATTTATATTCCGTATCTTTGTAAGTGAAATATTCACCGATTTTTGCAGAACTATATTTTATTAACTTATACTACTATGATTTTTATATTTTAAAATAAATATTTATATAAATTTATAATTTTAATTTTTAAAAAAACATAAACTTATATATTAATAATTTCTAAATATGATTATGGTAAAAAGAGATTTGTACTTAAATAGGATTTCCTCATTGATAGACAAGGACATAATTAAAGTCATTGTTGGTGTAAGACGATGTGGCAAATCTTATATGTTCGATTTAATCATAGAAGAATTGCTTAAAAGAGGTATAAACAAAGAAAATATTCTTCTTATTAATTTTGAGAGTGCAAAATACAGAAATGTTTCCAATCCTCGTGAATTGGATTTGCTTGTCGATGACTTAACAAAAGGTATTGACGGTAAGATTTACATGTTTTTTGATGAAATCCAAAATGTGGACGGGTGGGAAAGATCAATCAATAGCTTCAGAATAGATTATGATTGTGATATTTATTTAACCGGTTCCAATTCAAAATTATTGTCTGGAGAACTCGCTACTCATCTGGCAGGAAGATATATGGAAATTAAAATGTATCCTTTTTCATTTAAAGAATATCTGGATTATAAGAAAATTCCTCCAAATAAAAATGCGTTTGCTGATTATTTAGTATATGG
This sequence comes from Methanobrevibacter sp., assembly GCF_017468685.1. Taxonomy (NCBI): domain Archaea; kingdom Methanobacteriati; phylum Methanobacteriota; class Methanobacteria; order Methanobacteriales; family Methanobacteriaceae; genus Methanobrevibacter; species Methanobrevibacter sp. The sequence continues at coordinate 1,463 of NZ_JAFUHT010000042.1, read as the reverse complement.
AGGATTTCCGTTTTTACTCTCTCTTGAAAATGAAACTGATAAAATTGAATATCTGAATGACATTTTCAACTCTATATTTTTAAAAGACATAATTGAGAGATATAACATTAGGGATGCAGGTTTGCTGACAAGAATAGTTGATTTCATATTGGATAATGCCGGAAAAATTGTTTCTTCAAAAAGCATTTCAGATTACTTGCGCACAAAGGAAAAAATCAAAGTTTCACCAAAAACAATTTATAACTATTTGGATTATCTTACAAGTGCCTGTCTGCTTTATAAAGTTCAAAGGGAAGATTTGGAAGGTAAAAAAATATTGTCCATAAATGAAAAATATTATTGTGTGGATCAAGGCTTTAACCAGGTGCGAATTGGACGAAATCAGGTCAATAACAGTAGAATCATGGAAAATATTGTCTATTTTGAACTTTTAAGAAGAGGTTATGAAATAACTATCGGTTGTATTAAAGATTATGAAATCGATTTTGTCTGTAAGAAAACAGGTGAAAAAATCTATGTTCAGGTAACCCGTGAATTGATACATGAAGACACAATCGAAAGGGAATTCAGACCACTGCTTCTAGTCAAGGACAATTATCCAAAGTATGTTATTTCAAATGATGAGTTTAACATGTCTCAAGACGGAATAAAACATATGAATATCATAGATTTCCTATTGAACGATGAAGTTTAATCTATATTCAGTTATATGTTTCAATTTAAGACATCTGCAGATTGACACCTCTGAACCATGATGAATCGGACCCGTGTAATAGCACTCAGGAAATTCATAGGATGGTGGCTTTGGAAGATATTTTTATCATTATCTTCCATCAAATAGCATGTTTATTTATATCAGTTTGTTTATAAGCTATTTTTTTGCACAATTGTTATTATTTGTGGACTCATGGTAGTCATTTTTGGACTCTTGATTGGCCTAATTTTAATCAATTTGAAGATTAAAATTCGGATTAGATGAACCGCAATTCAGCGAAGGTAATGATTCATTTAAGGTAGTGTTTAAACGAAAAGATAGGCAAGAATTATCTTCAGGTACTGACAGTATTGTTAACTTGAAAGATTTTGGATTAAATGTACGTCAAATTGATATTTTAACAAAAATCACTAATGACAATATGGTTTTATCATATAATGATCATCAAAGATTATATGATAAATCAAGAGCTACTGCTGAGAGAGATTTTACAATACTGCTTGAAAATAATTTGGTTAAACGCATTGTTAAGAATAGGAAAGTCTATTATGCATCAATAGATTATTAGAAAATGAGGGATTTCGCCACTTTTTGAGGGATTACATGAGGGACATTTAAATTAATTTTATGATAAATATTTCTTATAGGTTATCCTTAATTTACTATTTTAATTAATTATATTTTTAATTAAAATAGTGTCAAATTATTTTTGAGGGATTACGAGTATGAATCACAATTTTATTATTAT
>NZ_JAFUHT010000041.1 GCF_017468685.1 Methanobrevibacter sp. | reverse complement strand
TGATGTGGAAGACGTGAAAAAATTGATTAGTGAAATCTTAAATGACGACGGTCAAATTTTTGGTGTTTGCTTCATGAACATGTTTTCAGAAAACGGATGGTTAGATAAAATCGATTTTGATTGTGTAATTGATGGAACATTAATTACTATGGTTAAAAAATAATATTTAATCATATATTCTTTTTTAAAAGAATTGTTTAAAAAAAATATAAAAAAATTATTTAGTAATGACTTTGAGGAGTCATTCCTAAATGATGATCTTCGCTTTTTTTACCAGGTATTCCGTATGCATCTGCTCTACATTGAGTACATGCTCTAAATACTGGAATAATCTCTTCAACTTGTTCCCTAACGCTTTCCATCATGGAACAGTCAGGACGAGAATAATGTTTCATTTTTGCCAAAGGAATTAATGGTAAGACATTCATTAATGCTGCACCACGTTTTTTAACTTCACGAGCAATTTCAACAATATGTTCATCATTCAATCCAGGAATTAGAACTGAATTAACTTTAACGACCATACCATTAGCAGCTGCCTTTTCAACACCATCAAGTTGATTTTTAATTAAAATTTTTACTGCATCATAACCCTTGTAAATTTTTCCTTCATATTTGATGAATGAATAAATATCTACAGCAATATCTGGGTCAATTGCATTAATTGTTACAGTAACAGAATTTACTCCAAGTTCAGCAAGCCTATCAGCATATTTTGGAAGCAAAAGTCCATTTGTACTCATACATTTGATTAAATCAGGTTGTTCACTTGCTAATTTTTCAAAGAATTCGAATGTTTCTTCATTAGCTAGTGAGTCTCCAGGCCCTGCAACTCCAACAACTGAAATTGGTCCTTCAGCAGTAACATCATTAACATGGTTAATTGCATCATCTGGTTTCATAATGCATCCTGCAACACCAGGCCTATCCTCTTCATTATTAATATCTCTTGTACAGAAGTTACAGAAGATATTACATTTTGGTGCAACAGGTACATGTGCTCTTCCGACTTTATCATGCATTTTTTCATTAAAACATGGGTGTGCTTTTGTTATATGTGCAAATCTTGAACCGTTGTGTTCATTCATAATACCACTACTCCATTTCAATATAACTCTGTTAATTTGTATTAATACGAACAAATATATAAAGCTTTCTACATGCCCTTGTTTAATTCGTCCATAAACTCATGACATTTTTCAATCCATGCATCTTTAATTAACTCATCAGTAGCCACAACTGCTACAATATCTCCAGAAGATAAATCTTTAATGTTTTTAAAACCTTCAGGCAATATTCTAAAGATTGCATCATAAATACGTCTTTGCAGATTAGAATGAGGATCATCAACCACAATAGATTTTAATTCAGTAAAATCACCATTAATTTCAAGTTGATACCTATTAGGTTGATAGATTTCATCTCTTGAAAATTGCTTCCATAATTGTTTTAAAATATTTGGAAGATAATTCTCATTATCTATTAAAATCATTGTAACATCCCTTTGTTTATCATAGGTTAAGTTAGCAACATCTTCAAACTTGATAACATTTGAAGTTTTTCTCATTTTAATAGCTAAGACAAAAACTGGATCATCAGGATTAACATAAGCTTTTAAATCATCAACAGATGCTCCAAGAACTAAATCTTGAAATATTTGTTGAATGATGATTTCATAAACTTCAGCTCCACGCTCATCATAGCATTCAACTAACATCAAATCAATCCTTTAATTATTATTTATTATCTTGTCTGTGTCCCATTCCAGATACTAAAAGAGCTGCTCCTACAGCACCAATGTGTTGTGAATATTCTGGGACAATAACTTCAATTCCACCTAAAGTTTCACTAACCGCTTCAACAAGACCTGAAATCAAACTTGTTCCACCTACTTGAATTAACGGTTCACGAATATCGATTTCCTGAAGTTGTTGTTCGTAAACTTGTTCTGATACTGAGTGACAAGCAGCAGCTGCAACGTCAGCTTTAGAACCGCCTGCCGCAAGTGTAGTAACAAGGTCCTGAATACCGAATACAATACAGTAAGAGTTCAACATTGCTTTTCTCCAGTCTCCTTGCACCGCTAGTGGACCTAATTCAGTAATATCCACATCTAATCTACGGGAAGTCATGTCCAAGAATCTTCCTGATGCTCCTGCACAGATACCTCCCATGGTGAAGTTATCAGGAATACCATTATTAACAGTAATTACCTTGTTGTCCATACCACCGATATCCAGTACGGTTGCTTCACCTTTTTGACAGTCTGCAAGATATACTGCACCTTTTGCATTAACAGATAACTCCTCTTGGATAAGCTCTGCACCAAATTCCTGACCCATTGTGAACCTACCATAACCGGTAGTTCCAATACCATCAAGGTCATCCCAATCATAATCAGTTTCGCCAAACGCTTCTGCAGCAGCAGTTTTTGCTGATTCGATAATATCTTTGGTGGATGTCCAACCGGTTCCTATAACCTTGTTGTTTTCCATCAATACTGCTTTTGTAGTAGTTGAACCTGAGTCAAGTCCAAGAGTGAGTCCTTCTTGTTTTTCACGTGCAAGAATACTTCTACGAGTTACAGTAGTAGCTAATGCTTCCATACGAATGAACAATTCATCTGCTTTTGTTCTTTCAGTAAATGAATAAGTAACTACAGGAATACGAGTATTATTTTGTATAAATCTCCTTACTTCATTTCTAACCAAAGCCGCTTCAGCACATCTGAAACAGGTTGCAATAAATACTGCATCAGGCCTGCATCTGCCTTCGACAATAGCCATAGCTCTTGCAATCATTAATTTTAAACTTGAACTTTGAGCTGAAAATCCGAATTTTTCATAAGATTCGTCAATGTAATCCAAATCGATTTCAGGAAGAATGATTTCAGCACCAAATTTATTTGCTGCTTTTTCAATTTCTTTTTGAATTCCACTATATTCAGTTCCACATGAAACCAATGCAATTTTAACCATTATTCTTCCTCCTTATCAGTTTCTTCGAGTGAGTCTATAAAATCATTAATATCATTTACCATAACATATGTTTCATCCTGGTTTGTTGGATAGGTAACTTCTAAAACTGGAATATCCTTATTTCTAAGTAGGAAAATTGATAATTCATTAGTTCTTGCACAACCGATACAACCGAAACCGTATGGAGCTCCATCAACAACAATTGCTGCTTCAGCTTCATCTATAAGAGGTCCTATAATTGACATTCTACCACGAACCCCAGATGGAACTTCAATTGCTGCATATTTAAGACCTTTAATTGGATCTTCTTCTGTAATATTCATTGGCGGAGAATCAATCTCCGGATCTTTGATTTTTTGTCTGATTTGTTTTTGTAAAACTAAAGGAGTATGTCCTTTTCTTTCAATTAAATCTGCTAAGATTAATGAGTTTGGAGGATAAATAGCTACTTTCACCATGTTTTCACCTATTCTTTTTTATCTAAACATTCATTCATGATTTTTTCAAATTCATCAACATCAACTGGTTTTTTAGGCTCTAATTTTACATCCTTACGTTCTTCTAGAGCATTAGCAACAAAACCAAGTATTCTATATTCTTTTTCCATTTGATGGAAACCTTCTCTTGGACCGAATCTATGACCTCTACAACGTCTAGGATCACCCGGAGCGAATCCTCTTTCTTTTGTGAAAATGTGATTTGGATCTAATTTTCTGATTTCTTCAATAGCCTTATAGACATCCTCACTTTTTCCACTAATCATAGATCCATAACAGGTATTTTTAATTGTAAGTGGCAAATCAAGCATATGAAATGCTGTAACAATTTCCTGTTCACTTACATGAGCTCCTGGCCCAATAAAAATCATACGAGTAATTACATCAGGATCCCAATCTTCTGTTCCCAAATCAGGACTCATGGTTAGATTCTGTGACATAAACTACAACTCCTTCTTTTAATTTTTCAAGATGATCATAATCAGATGTGATATCTCCAATTATATTTGTTGCTTCAAAGCTTTCTGCAGTTGGACCAAACTCCATGTTATCCTCAAATCGAATTCCGATTAAACCTGCACTTTTTGAAGCCATGTTTGTAATACCTATTTGACCTCTGATTACTTTATCTACTGGATTATTTTCAGGGATTAAACCTTTTGCTAATTTTTTATCTCCTTCAAAAATAACTATGTGCATACCAGGCACTGCAAAATGAACCTTGATTTTACCTATAGGATTTTCTAAAAGTCCAGATAAGAATTTAAAGTATTTTACTGACCTTGGTGCATTATCAACAAATTTAATAGTACATAAATCTTCTTTCATGACAGATTTAGTTATTACTTTACCTTCTTTTAAAATATCAATTGTATGTTTTGGAGTTTGCTCGACAATTATTGCATCATCGTCAATCAAACCGTCAATCATATGTTCAACACCAGCTGCAGATAAAATATCAGTAGCCTCTTTTTGTGTTTTATTCAATAGCATTAATCTTTGTTGTTCAGATTTTACTGTAATGAAATCATTTTCTTTTGCAATATCAATAATTTCCATACCATTTACAATATGACCAACAGTAGTGTGATTTGGAGTCAATACCCTATTTTCCCGATAGATGAATAGCTTTCCGACACCTACACCATTATTCCTAACAGTAATGGTTCCCCTAGTTCTTAAGGTAGTATCTTCTTTAGGTTTAATTATTCCTGCCAGATCATAAAAACCAATAAATGATTCACTATCATAAGAAACCTTAATTCTGCCATCCTTAATAAGTGAAAACAAATGCTCTACACAAATAGGTGAATCTTCATCAATGTCAAATGAAATATAAGTGTATAATTCATTACCTTCTTCTAAAACCGTGCTTAAATCTGATACGGAAGCACTATCTGTTGTAGTACTTCTTTCAATAATCGGTTCGATTCCAGTTACGGAATCATCGTCAGTCAGATTCTCCAAAGTTTTTTTACCTCCAATTACACGGGCAAAAATACCTTTATTGTAAGGCGGTACTCCATAAACATTTGTTGCATTTTCCTTAAGAATAATCAAATGAGTGGACTCATTACTAAAACTAGATAAACTTAAAACAACGTCTCCTTCAAAATATTTATATTCATCATAAGTTGGTTCCAAATCTGTGACAATTGGACCAATTGCAACTTCTGTTGGTGTTGACCATCGAATATCCAAATCAACAAATTCCTCATATTGATTTTTCCAAACATCAACAAGAGGTTTTGCCTCATCAGATTCATCCAATTGTATAATTATTGAACCCTTGTTTGTTTTAATTTTATACTTGCTAATATTCTTTTCAAGTTCTTTTTTACCTTTTATTAAGCAAATAATACTTCCAGGAGTATAAGGTGCATTTGTTTCATCAATTACATCCTGAATTGTTGAAGCATCTGCAACATCTACCTCTTCTCCATTAATTTTAATTAACATACAATCTCCAATAAGAATTTTTAGTATTATATATATTTGAAGTTATTATATAAAATAATTATTTATTTAAATTTCAAAAATTATATTAACACAAAATTATAACAATTATATTAAAGGAGGGAAATTTATGGAAATCACAAAAAAACATATCTTTTCTTTGCTGGTTATTTTAATACTATGTGCGGGAGCCATTTCAATAGCTAGCGCTTATACAGGCACAGGCTTTTCACATAATATTCCAAGTTCAAAATACTCAGATTTATCTGCATCAGACATTTTAAAAAAGTATGAAGACACAGAATGCAGAGTTGAAGAAAGTGCAGTTTGTACTAAAGTAGTGGATGGAGACACAATATATTTAGATAATGGCGAGAAAATTCGTTTTGTAGGAGTCAATACTCCCGAAAGAGGTGTTGAAGGATATATTGCATCTAAAAACTTTGTTCAAAAATTATGTCTAAATAAAAAAGTCGGCATTGACGTTGATGATTCCAAACACTCCGACAGATACGGCCGTACATTAGGAGTCGTCATTGTTGATGGAAAAAATGTCAATGAAATGCTTTTAAAAGAAGGCCTTGCGGAAATCATGTATATGCCCCCAAGTGAATTTTATCCATATGACTGGGCAAACAGTAACACACACGTAGCTGATACCCACAGCTCATCCTCATCATCAAGCCATACTCCAACAAGCACACAATCAACAAGTTCATCAGATTCTGCAAATTATATCGGCAATGCCAACACAGGCAAGTTTCACAAACCATCCTGTTATAGTGTTAAAGACATGTCCGAAGGAAACAAAATATTCTTTTCAAGCAGAGACGATGCAATAAATCAAGGATATGTGCCATGTAAGCGGTGCAATCCTTAATTTTATTTTTTAATTATTTAAATTAATATTTGAATATAACATGCCCAACGAATAATTACCGATACTTTCCACCATCGGAATAACAACACCAATATAAATTAAAAATCCAACATAAGGAATTGCCATCACTACTGATGAAATCAATGAAACACCAATCATCAATACTGCCATAAAAATCATCCATTTAATTATATTGACAATACCGATATTTTTAATATCCCTTAAGACCATATTTATTTTTAAAGCTTCAGATAAGCTGTTTAAATATGCCAATCTAGCTTTTGCAAAAAATAACAAGAATTCAAAAATTAGATAAGTCAACAAAATAACTAGAAAGATCACTCCAAATGTAGCTAAAAAAATATGGATTTGAAAGTTATTAATGAAATCCATGCCTACAGGACCAAATGAGAATAAAGCAATGAAGAATACTGCAACAGGAACAATCATATATGCAGCTCTTAAAATCAATACTCTGATTGAGTCATAAATATTATTCACCAAATTAAAAGAAGGAAATAACGATGATTCCATCGAACCTTTTTTAACAATGTTTAAAAAATAACCCGGCACAATTAGCAGGAATAGAAAAAATCCAACTACTCCTATAAATACCACATAATTATTCTCCAATACCCTACCAATTGGAACAAATGCCATTAAAATGAATAGGATACCTATTATCGGCAATTTAACTATGTTTTTAATAGAGTATTTAAACGAATTTCTAACGATTTTTGTTAAATCCATAACTGCCTCATCCAAATATGAATACTGGATTTTTATCCTGGTTAAATACTTCAGCCTCTTCACCATCATATTTCAAATAAAGTGAATTGGAATCAGTTACTTCCCCAACGATATTTGTTTCAATTGAATATTCAGCTAAGTATTCTTTAATAAACTCACATTTTTCCTCATCTGCTGTAAATACAAAGCCGGAACCAGGATATGATCTAAGCCAGTCTACCCATTCGACATTTTCATTTCTTGGAATATCTTCAAGGTTAACTACTGCACCTTTTTTGGAAGTTTCAAGCAACATTTCCAAAGTGCCTAATATTCCAGGATTTGAAATATCCTTTCCAGATTTAATATAGTCATGTTCTGCCAAGTATTGTACTGCAGTAATTTGGTCTTGAACGAGCTGTGCATCTTTATCATATGTAGTGTCCCAGTTTAGGCTAAACATTTCATGAGGTTTACCATCAAGGTCGATTGCAACAAGAACCTTGTCACCAACCTCTGCTGCAAAACTAGTTATGATTTTATCTTTTTGAGCTATACCTACAATTGCTACACCTAATGAATCCACTTCTCCATCAGGATGAAGATGTCCACCAACCATTGGTACATTGAATTTTAAGCATCCGTCCTTAATTCCATTCAACAAATCTTCATAAATCTCATCATTGCTTATGGACATTATGTTTACCATTGCCAGAGGTTTTCCGCCCATTGCGGCAATATCATTTACGTTTACAAGAACTGAACAATATCCTGCCCAGTAGGGGTTAACATTCATAATATCTCCCCAAATTCCATCGGCTGCAATGAGAATCACTTGATTGTTTCCAATATCAATGGCTGAAGCATCATCCCCAATATCTATTACTACATCTCCTGAAACATTATATGATTCTTTTAAAAGAGATATTACATTATCAATTGAACTTTTACGTGATACTCCTTTAAATTCTTGAATTTCCTGAACCAGATTTTTAAAATCCAAAATTACACATCCTCGTTTAGTTAATATAATTTATTTTGTATTTACAATTAATATTTTTTATTATTTCAATGATTTTATTTTTTACATCATCGATATTATCAAAATCATAAGATTCTATTTCATCGCTAAAAATCAACCTTTTAATATCTTGACCAATGATGTCATCAAACCCACTTTCAACTTCAAAAATGATAGAATTTTTAACCTTAAATCCATCTTCCACAACCTTGTCCAAGTCACCATCAGTTATTCCAATTACAGGTATATCAAATCTGTATAAAATATCAGAAGATATCAGTGTTGTATCATCACCAACAGTGATAACTAAACTGGAATCCCTGAACTTATAAACATCTTCTCCTGCATGGTCTAAAAAAGTAACTTTAAAACTATCAGACTCTACATTAGAAATAACCCTTGGAGTTACTTTAGCATGTCTTAAGAGACCTGTTTTAATTATCGCAGAATCCAAATCAACTTCACCCAATTTTTCAAGACCATGACTTTTAAGCTCGCCACCTATAATATCAACAATATGATTATCTTTTGCAATTAATGTTAGTTTATCTGAATCAGTTTTTCCAATGATAACACTATTTACCATTATATTTTCATCGGGACTTACTCCATGAACAACCCTTTGATTCAAACCAGCGCAATCGTGTTTAATGTGATTATTGTATACCTCTTCTGGAGTTACAATATCCAGATTCAATTTTTGAGACAATTCTTCAACTATTTTTAAATTATTATTCCATGGAATGATACTGCCATCATCTTCGCCCGGCCGTTCAATCTGAATTAAAGGAATATTGTTATCAGAAATTTTGTTGACATAATGATTATAAACCTTATATCCAAATACCTGCCCAGTTACATCAGATTTTCCATAATTCAGTAAAAATATCAAGTCAACATCATCATCATGAAAAATTTTTAAAGAATCGCTTGGAACCAATTTGCATGAAATATCAATGACATTCTCCAAACTTGCGTCAATAACTGCAGTTCGACCCATTGTACCTCCCAGTCTAGTGTAAACATCCCCATAATTTTTAATCAGATTAATCAATTTCAATGCATAACCGGTATCAATAATATTTGGGCCGTGAACAACAATTCCAATCCTCATTTATTCACCTTAATTCGTTTTTTAAATATTCTAGATCCACATATCTCACAATCATCAAATGGATAATCTTCCCCATACTCCTTTTTACATCCTTCACAAATTTTTTTCCAGTTATATATTCCCTTAATTCCTTCAGTAATCACTCCGGAATATGGAATATTCATAATTCTTAATGTATTTTGGATTGTGTAATCATCACTTATTACTTTTACATTTTTACCCTCATCATTCAGCATATATGCCAGTGCAATTAACTTTTTATCAGGCAAGGATAATCTTAAAATATCACCAGATTTAGAAATAATATCATTGACACTTGATATATACTTATGAGGCACATCCTGAATAATCAACTTACCTTCTTCAATTGCCATATCAAATGTTAATTTAGATTTAAAATCTTTTATTTCAGTAGTAATTTCAGGAACAGTAAAATTATTATCTGAAATAATCTTAAATCCATTTATAAAAGCAGATGCATCTAAAATATAACAAATTTCCATGAAAATATATTTAGAATTATAAATTTATAAAACTTGGCAATGGAAAAAAATGGAACCTAATTTGAAAAGACTTGGGAAAGAGTTGGGAAAGAGTTGGGTAAAGATTGGGACAAAATTGGAAAACAATTGGAAAAACCTTAGAATAAATTTTGAAGACCTTTGGATAATATTTGGAAAAATTTATTTAAATTGTGATGGTTAAACTAGAATTATCAAACAATTTATAGAGATTTTAGAAAAATCTTTATGAATAAAACTTGGAGGATTTAAAATGAATCGAGATAACGATATCAATAACGATATAAAATTTCTTGCAAAATCTGAAATAAGATTGAAAATTCTAAGTGAACTAGATAAAAAACCAAATAATATTCGTGAACTTGTTAAAAATACAAATATCACTTACAGTTCAATTTCAAGTAATCTCAGCAAGTTAGAAAAACACGAATACATTACCAAAGATGACAACAGATATCATGTAAATCCCATGACTAAAGTATATTTCAAATCAATTATGGATTTTAAGAATAGCGTCGATATAGTCAATAACTTTGATGCATTCTGGAACAAACATAATTTGAATCAACTAAGTATTGCATCAATTAAACGAATCACTGATTTAGAACAATCAAAACTAATCGAGACAACACCTGTCGACATATATAAGACACACAACACCATAAAAAAACAAATCATTGATTCAAAAAACATTAAAGCAATCTTTCCATATTTACATCCAGATTATCCAGAATTAATAGAAAAAGTTTTAAAAAATAATGGATTTGTAGAATTAATTGTTCCTCAAAGTATTTTTAAAGAGTTAATATTCGGCGTAAATAACAGTGTGAGAAAAACCGCCATTAAAAATGGAAGGCTTAAAGTTTATATTTTCAAGAAAGATTTAAGTTTATATTTGACTCTTTGTGATGAAACAATGAGTTTAGGTCTTTTTAAAAATGATGGAAGTTTTGATCAAAACAGAATTTTAGTATCTGAAAAGGAAAATTCCCTTAATTGGGCTAATGAATTATTTGAACATGTTAAAAGACAGGTGAAAAAATGACTGCTATTGAAACAAAAGAAGAATTAGCTAAAGAATTCAGTGGCATTAAATACATCTTAACTTCAGGAATGAGATCAAGATTGCTATTAGCAGTTTATGAAAATCCGAAAAATCTTGATGAATTGAGAAAAGAATTAAGAAAACCCTCAGCAACAATTTTACATGGGCTTAAAGAATTAGAAACAATTAACTTAATTAGAAAAGTTCAGAAATATTATGAACTCACATCAAATGGATTTTTATTAACTACAAATATGGTCAAACTCATTGAAAATTGGTATGCATTGAATAAAAATAAGCTCTATTGGAACAGTCACGATTTAACTGGAATACCTGATAAATTTTTAAAGGAGATTTATCTTTTAAAAAATGCGGAATATGTAACTTCTACTACAAGTGATCTATCAAACGCATTCAATACATACATTAAATTTATTTCAAATGCAAAAACTTTAAAAATAATACTTCCTATTTACTCAGAAAATCATTTTAAACATTTAATTAAATTATTAAATGATAATAAATTAAAAAAATTAGAATTGATAGTTAGTGAAGAAATATTAGATTCAATTAAAGAAAATGACTTATTTAAAAGAGAATTGATTAACAACAATAAAGTAAAAATACGCTGCGTTAAGAAAAGATTAAAAATATTTTTAACATACAGCGATGATTTTATGTCACTAACGCTATTCTTTAAGGACGGTCACTACGATGATTCACAAATTTTAATCGCTGAAGACAAAAACGCCCTAAAGTGGGCTGAGAATTTGTTGAGGAACTTTGCTAGGAGATGAGATAACACATGGCATCAATTCAAAAAACATTATTAACATGGAATATTTGGGAAATTAAAGATATAGAATTACTAACTTTAATAATTGGAAGAAATGGTGGAATGACCACCATGAGAATTATAGATCTACTACTTAAAAGACCACTAAACAAAAATCAAATATCAAAACTACTAAAACTTGATTATAAGACAGTAACACATCATATCAAAATAATTATAACCCACGATTACATCTGTGAAATTAAGATTGAAAAAGTCAACTTCTACAAACCTAGTGACAAATTATTCAGTAGTATCGAAGAATATAAATTAATCCGTGAACATATCTTAAATGAGAAAAAATAATAACAGGAAATGATTATATGAAAAGTGAAACTGCAAAACAACATCAAAATCAGTCATCTAGTGATATAAGCTGTGGCTTAATAACTTTAAGCGATAGCAGAAAATCGGAAAAATTAGATTTATCTGGAAAATATATTGCTGAAGAAATCGAATCCAGGTACTCTTTGAAATCTAGAATTATAATTCCTGATGAAAAAGAAGATTTGATGAATGCAATTGAAAATATGGTTTGTGAAAATATTGATGTTATATTAACAAATGGTGGAACTGGATTATCTAATCGAGACATCACTGTTGAAACTGTTGAATCACTTTTCGAAAAAAAAATTGATGGCTTTGGAGAACTATTTAGAGCCAAATCTTTTGAAGAAATTGGTTCTGCAGCTCTTCTTTCAAGAGCAACAGCAGGAGTTTATAAAAAAACACTTATATTCTCCATGCCAGGTTCTCCAAATGCTGTTAAAACAGCATTACCAATAATTATTGATGAACTTCCTCATTTTGTTCATCATGTTAAAAAATAATGATGGAATAAATTTTTCATCATACTTTTATTTTTTCAATCAAAAAATTCATTTACATTTATCAAAGGTTCTAATTTTATACCTTCTTTTTCAAATTCTTCAATTGCTCCTTCTTGTCTATCTACAACAACGAATGCTCTTACTACACGACCACCATTATCTTGAATAGCTTTTATAGCTTTTAAAAGTGATCCTCCAGTCGTAGACACATCTTCTACAACAATAACATTATCGTCTTGATTTAATTCGCCTTCAATAAGTTTAGATGTTCCATAACCTTTCTTTTCTTTTCGAATCATCAATAAAGGCAATTTAGACTCAAGTGAAACAGCAGTAGCAATTGGAACCGCACCTAAAGCCGGACCTGCAACCTTATCAATATTATCCCCAGCGATTTTCTCTGTAATCAATTTTGAAATGGTTGACAATATTTCAGGCTCAGTAATAGCTTTTTTCATATTAATATAATAATTACTTTTTTTACCGGAAGATAATGTGAAATCTCCCTCTAAAAAAACTTCATTTTCCTTTAATAAATCAATTAAATAGTCTTTAGAAACCATTATAAATCATCTTCGCCTTTAAGTAAAATTTTATCTCCAATAACTTTTACAAGTTCCATTGGAATGAGATTTTCACTGGATTTAATTTGTTCTGAGATTCCTGTTTTTTTAATTACCAAATCAGTAATTTCAAAGGAATCCTTATCTAAAACGACATCTGATACCTTTCCAACTATTTGAACATCTGCATCAAGGACTTCTTTACCAAATAATTCATCTTTAATTCTCATAAAAAAACACCTTAATTAATTAATAGTCATTAAGATTAATAATTGTTTCTAAGAAATTTTTAAAAAAAAATTTAAATAAATATAAACAACATAATAACAATATCGATTTTAATGGTGAACATATGGAAGAAAAAACTTTCACAGTATCTGAAATTAATGCATTAATCAATCGAAAATTGAAAATGGACCCCTCATTTAAAAATATTCTGGTAAAAGGAGAAATTTCCAATTTTTCAACGAACTCTTTTAGCGGACACAGCTACTTTACCCTAAAAGATGAAAATTCACAGATTGATGCAGTTATGTTTAAAGGCATGAAAGACCGATTCCTTAAAATTGAGCTTAAAGATGGAATGAAAGTAATTATAAAAGGTAAAATTGAAGTTTATGTTAAAAACGGTAAATATCAGTTATACGCCACTAAAATTACTGAAGATGGAATCGGGAACTTATATGTTGCATTTGAACAATTAAAAAAGAAACTTGAAAAAGAGGGATTGTTTGAAAAGTCACATAAAAAAACAATACCAAAATATCCCAAAAAAATTGGAGTTGTCACAGCACCAACAGGAGCCGCCATAAGAGACATACTAACAACTATTAAAAAAAGATATCCGATTTGTGAAATACTAATATTTCCCACACTTGTTCAAGGAGACCATGCTAAAGAACAAATTGTAAGACAAATTAGAAATGCACAAAGATACGATATTGATACTTTAATTGTTGGACGTGGTGGAGGAAGTATTGAGGATTTATGGCCATTCAATGAGGAATCTGTAGCTCGAGAAATCTACGATTGTGAGATACCAGTCATTAGTGCAGTAGGTCATGAAGTTGATTTTACAATTTCGGATTTTGTAGCAGATGAAAGAGCCCCAACCCCAACTGGAGCTGCGCAGATTGCTGTTCCAGAACTAAAAGAAGTTGAATTTAAAGTAGATAACTTAAAAGAAAAATTAACAAAAAACATTACTAACAAAATTGGGGAAAACAGATTAATATTAAAACATATATCTGAAAAACAAGTTTTAAAAAACCCTGAAGAGATCTATGAAATTAAAGAGATGCATTTAGACAACCTTATAAACAAGCTGGATTATGCATCAAAAAATATTATAACCGAAAATAAGCAAAAACTATTCAAATTAGAAAATGCAACAATCCTAAAAAATCCTCAAAATATGTTAAATAATAAAAAAGAAAAATATTATAAAAATCTTAACAAATTAGAAGTCTTGAATCCTCTTTTAACATTAAAAAGAGGTTATTCAATAGCTAAAAGTGAAGGAAAAATCCTTTCATCAGCAAAAGATGTGAAAACTGGAGATAAAATTGATATAGAATTCGATGACGGAACTGTTAACACAAAGGTGATATAATGGAAGATATGAATTTTGAAGATAGTTTAGAAAAATTAGAAGAAATTGTAAACAAATTAGAAAATGGTGACGTGCCTTTAGATGAAGCAATTGATGAATTTAAAAAAGCAATGGATTTAGTTAAATTATGTGAAAATAAATTAAATTCCGCAGAAGAAGCCATTGCCAAGATTGTCCAGGACAATGATGAGATTGTTGAATTTAAATCTGATTAATGAAATAGTTTATCCAATACTCCAATAATTTTTTTATTGGGTAACTATTACAATTTTCTTTTATTTTAATCGCCAAATCATAAGCATCCTGTTTTTTATTAAATTGTTTTCAATCTCATCGATAAGATTTAAAATTGATGAAGTTATTGCTACATTATCCTGTTTTTTAGAATCTATCTGCAATTGCCTTATAAATTCTAGTTTATCCTCATCCAGAGTTTCATAAAAATCATTAATATCTAATTTATACCTATTTAATCTTACCAATGCATTTGATTGGGATTTATTGGTAATCCAAACTTGTTTTCTAATTGCTTTTGAAACAGCTTCAATAACAGCTTTAGCCATTAATTCACCAAGTTTGGAATGTTTTCCAGCATTTGTTAAAATATTTTGAGAATCCCTGTTAGAAAAAATTGCCACACCATCTGTGCCGGTTCCTGTTGCAAACCCATTTGAATATTGGGACGGAATTCTTAAATTATTTAATGCAACGGTTTTTGCTTCGGTTACTGTCATGAAAGCTTCAGTTAATGTTGATTTTTCCAAACATACATTTGTTAATAGAATAATATTTATAGTGCCAAAGTGGAACTCACCATTATCTTCCCAGTAGGATGCTTCATCTCCTGCACGTGAAGAATTAGTTCTAACTCCTGCAGTAACAACAGCAGTCACTTCCATGTTTTTGAATTTTTTAAAGACAATACTGACATTTTTCATTTCTGCAAGTGTGATTAAACCAGTAGAATATTTATAGTCAATATTTAATGAATTGCATTCATTAATCAGATATTGACAGATATCATGATTTTCAAGATAATCAATTTTTTCCTGTGATAAATGTTGATTAAAAACAGAGTTATACAAATCATTTGTTCCGGAATTCAACTTTGAAGTGGAAATACCATTTCTGAGAACTCCAAAATTAATTAAGATAGTATCTTTTAAGTAAAAAATTTCATCATCATTAGATGTTTTAAAAATAAGTCTATTTGAATACATAAAAAAAGAAAAAAAGAAGATGTAAAAAATTTACATCATTGGAGGCATTCCACCCATTGCGGAAGGATCCATACCCATATCTTCAGGGCCTTTGGTTGATGCAATTACATCATCGATTCTTAAAATCATTTCAGCTGCTTCAGATGCAGATTGGATAGCTTGTTTTTTAACACGTTTAGGTTCGATTACGCCAGCTTCTTTCATGTCTGCTACTTCACCAGTGAATACATCTAATCCCATGTAGAATGAGTCTTCTTGTGCTGCTCTTAAGTCTACTAAGGAGTCGATGCTGTCTAAACCAGCATTTTCAGCTAAGGTTTTTGGTACGATTTCTAAAGCTTCTGCAAATGCGTTTACTGCTAATTGTTCTCTTCCGGAAATGGATTCTGCGTAGTCTTTGAGTTTTTTAGCCATTGCGATTTCAGGAGCTCCTCCACCAGCTACAACTTTGTCGTCTTCTACGGTAGCTGCTACTACACCGATTGCATCTTCGATTGCTCTTACAATTTCATCAACGATGTGTTTGGTACTTCCTCTTACGAATAAGGTTACGGATTTTGCACCGCTGCATTCTTCGACAAAGATCATGTCGTCACCGGAGATTTTTCTTTCTTCTACGGTTCCTGCAATACCTAAGTCTTCTTCGGTTAAGTCGTCTAAGTTGGTAATAACGCTAGCACCGGTTGCTCTGGATAATTTTTCAATATCAGATTTTTTAACTCTTCTTACTGCTAATACTCCAGCTTTGGATAAGTAGTGTTGTGCTAAGTCATCAATACCTTTTTGTGCGAATAATACGTTTGCACCTGCTGCAACAACTTTGTCAACCATGTCTTTGACCATTTTTTCTTCTTGTTCGATGAAAGCTTGCATTTGAGCAGGGTCAGTAATTATG